>DATGWQ010000077.1:0-1544 GCA_035299385.1 Bacteroidales bacterium
AACCCCCGTGCCCACGGACACGGTCCGTTTGTCACGGTCTTGTACGATCACGCGATCAATCAGTTCGGCTATCCCCAGTTCGTCACACATTCCTGCCACTAATCCCAAATGATCCAACGTGTAGCTCTTAGGTAACTCCCGAAAAATAATTTCCCAAAATACTACCAAAAATCTGCTCAATATATTATACTAAAAAGCTTACGAGATTAACTTGTTGTCAACCCCATAGGGTTAAAAAGAGTGATGAGTAAATTAACTGAAGCAATTCGATTTACGATTGATCGCGCTGCCCGTCTGTTAACAGGTGCAAAAAAAAGAAAATATCTGGCGGAGATAACATCAGCATTTTTTGAAGGCAATACCCGCCAAGCGGAACGCGAATTAGGTTGGGGCAGAGCAACCATCGAGAAAGGCTTAAGGGAGTTAGCGACAGGAAGTGACTGTGTGGATAATTACTCTGCTCGTGGTAACAAACTAACGGAGGAGAAACTTCCTCATTTAGCCCAAGATATTCGCGAGTTAGTAGACCCCCACAGTCAAATTGATCCAAAATTTCAAACCCGGTTTGTTTCTACGCGCATCACGGCTAAGGCGGTTCGGCAGGCGTTGATTGAGGTCAAGGGGTATCGTGATGATGAACTGCCTCACCAGAATACGATCGGCCAAATTTTAAATCGCTTGGGCTATCGTCTCAGACGGGTTCAGAAAACCAAGCCGCAAAAAAAAATTCCTGAGACCGACGCCATCTTTGCCCATGTCCGAGAGGCCAATCAAGCGGCTGATGAGACTGAAAAATCGCTAAGAATTTCAATAGATACAAAGGCTAAAGTGAAGATAGGCGATTTTTCAAGAGGCGGTGTAGGACGGGGACAGACGGCGGTTCAGGCACTCGATCATGACATGAAGGTGGATCAAAAATTAGTGCCGGTAGGTATTTTGGAGCCCACGAATGATGCGCTCACCATTGGTTTTAGTACTTCGAATGAAACGAGTGATTTGATTGTCGATTGCTTGGAACAGTGGTGGGAAGATAATTACAGGAGTCATGCTGCCATTGAGAACCTGGTGATTGATTTAGATGGAGGTCCTCACGTTCATAGTCATCGGACGCAATTTATCAAACGGATGGTAGAATTTGCAGACCAGACGAGGCTTTCTATCAAGCTGGTTTATTATCCACCTTACCATAGTAAATATAATCCCATTGAGCGTTGCTGGGGGGTGCTAGAAAACCATTGGAATGGTGCACTGCTTAACTCTGTTGAGGCGGCTATTGAATGGGCTAGTACCATGACATGGAACGGGGTAAAGCCTGTGATACATCTGCTGAATAAGAGCTATGAAAAGGGAGTCAAACTTACAAAGAAGGCAATGAAAGCTTACGAAGAACGGCTTCAACGATCAGAGACGTTGCCGAAATGGAATGTTAGTATAGAACCTAATTTTGGGTAATTTATTTATCGTGTTATACCTAAGTACTTGTTCTGGCGGATTTCGATGGCCTGGCCGGTTTCCTCCTTGAGTACCTCGAGCGCGGCGATATT
>DATGWQ010000078.1:0-15988 GCA_035299385.1 Bacteroidales bacterium
CCTGCCCGAATCGAGTCCCGCAACTACATACATGGCAAGAGTGCAGAGGAAAGACAACCCGAGCAACGCCTTATCCCAGTCCTTTGCACCTTCACCGGGCTTTGAACGCTCGTCCAGAAGTGAGGTATCGGGCTTCAGTACCGTATAATTCAGAACGGCCATTGCAAGCCCGATTGCAACATACATCAACCCCTGCCGGTAATTCAATGTCCCCGCTGCAATAAAAATAAATGCGAAGAATATGAAAGTACCGATGAAATGTTTCAGGATATAGCTTTTCATGCAGGCTATCGATTAACTTTTGTATTATAAAGCTAAATAATTCCCGATTGATTTGTAAAGCCAACTCTATTTTTTTAATGAACAACACCTCCTGTCGAAAAGAATTACGTAATTAATTATGGAATTAATTACGTAATTCTTTTTCATGATAGAAGACAAAAGGGGATAGGTATGTTCCCGGTGCGGCTCAAAACTCTGGTCACTCGTCACTCTGGTCACTCTACACATGCTTCACCTTAACAATATACTCCTCGCGCAGCCTGTCCGTGACCAGGGATCTGTGACATGCACGCGGATTTGCTTCGACGCAGAAAAACAATGCTCTTTTTGCACCTGATCTTTCCAGTCTGTCCAGGAGATCACTGAGGTCATATTTATCGAGTACCCTTTTTTTATATTCGGAGATAAATTTCTCATCGAGGTGCTGTCTTTCGGACTGCTTTGTTCCTTCTGACTTGTCAGATTTTTTCTGAATGGCGATTATATCAGGCGGGGTGGCGAGCTCAGGTATATAAATATAATTGATATCCAGCTCCTTAAGTATTGCCTGAAGGCGGTTGCTGTTTGCGAAGGTATATTTGCTTCCCCTGACAGCCCTCCTGAACCTGATGTCGATAAAGGTATCGATATGGTTTGAAATGAGCTTCTCTTTAAACTCTTCGGCTGTGGTGCCATAAACGCCTGTGGTGAAGAAATCAATGTTGTTCATAATATTAATGAAGGTTACCCTTAACGCTCACCGCTCAACGCTCCTCAAAGCCTCCACGCCGGTTTCCTGCTGAGCTGTCTCATATGTTCAACGTCTTCGGGACTGAGCTCGAAATCAAAGATATCTATATTTTCTTCCTGGTGCTTTTCACTCGAAGCCTTTGGTATAACGGATGTGTTCCCCAGCTGAATAAGCCATCTCAGAGTGACCTGCGATGCAGTTTTCCCGTATTTCTCACCTATGCTGTTCAGGATCTTATCTTTCTGGATGGCTCCACGGGCAAGAGGGCTGTATGCGGTTATTATCCTGTTCTTCTCGCGGGCAAGGGCAAGGTTTTCAAATTCTTCGTGATATGGAGTAAACTTTACCTGGTTCGTAAGTACAGAAGCGATTTCAATTGATTTTTTGAACAGGAGGGGATCGAAATTGCTTACCCCGATATGCCTGATGAACCCGTCTCCCTTCAGCTCGGTCATCGCATCAAGGCATTCACTCAGATCCATTGCTTCGGTCGGCCAGTGAATAAGGAGCAGGTCCGCATACCCGGTTCCCAGCCTTTCGAGGCTCTCACGGGCTGTCCTCTTTATCCTTGAGGCTGTCAGGTTTGTGGTTGCGATCTTTGTGGTGAGGAAAACATCCTCCCTTCTGATCCCTGAATCGCTGATCCCCCTGCCAACCTCTTTCTCATTGCCGTAGATCTGTGCCGTGTCTATGTGCCTGTATCCCATCTGCAGGGCCGAAATGACGCTTTCAGTGCATTCTGAACCGTTCATTTCCCATGTACCCAAACCTATCACAGGCATAATACCGAGTACTTTGTCGCCTGGTTTCCTGAATTCGTTTGCCATATTCAATGTTTTAATGATTAAACCTGTGAGACTTAAAATTGTTGATCATCTTATATAATGAAATTTAAAATGATGAATACAGGGAAAACATATTCAGCCGCTGGTTGCATGAATCAGGATCAGAAGTTTCAAATACTATTTTTCGTTATCTTTAAATTGTGAAATTGAAAATGCGCGGGTTCCGCCTGGGGAGCAACTGAAGAAAATGCAAAAAACAGCGTTGATAATTGAGGATGATTTCAGCATCTTCCTCGTACTTGAGCTTATACTCCAGGACAAGGCAATCCGTGCTTTGCATGCAGATTCCATTGCTGAGACGAAAGCTCTGCTCGAAAAAATATCACCGGAGATAATTTTTGTGGACAACTGGCTCCCGGACGGCTCAGGGATAGAATTCATACCTGTTTTGCGCCGGAAGTTCTCAGATGCACTGATCATTACAATGACAGCCCAGAGTACGGCGGAAATACGGAAACTTTCGTCAGTGAACGGAGCTGATCTTTTTCTCGAAAAACCTTTTGCGATGAATGATGTTTATGAATCCATAAGCTCGAGGATCTGATTTTGGTACAATAATTGACACCAAAGTATAAAACAATGCTAAGGAAAATCAGGATTGGCAGGCGCCTTGTCGCAGGGTACGCCATAATACTTGCATTCTCGATGGTTACAAGCCTCATAGCAATAATCGAGATCAATAATATATGGAGTAACACCAAAGGCCTCTATGAACGTCCATATGCCGCATCTAACCTTATTAAGGACATCAAGATAAATGCACTGAACATGCGAAGGTATATGCTCGACATGAGCGCTTTGTCAGATACTTCCGAATTCGATGAACTGGTTAAATTAATTGATGCAGAAGAGGCACGTGCAAAAATATCTTTTGGAAGGCTTGAAAAAATGTATGGCACCAGTGACATCGGCATCGAGGAGTCTTTCGAATTTTTCCGTGACTGGAAACCATTGCGGGATGATGTGATTGCACATATCAGGAATAATGATGTCAGGCAATCTTCGGATCTGTTAGTTACAAGAAACCGCGTTTATGTTGCTAAACTCTTCGACAGCATGCAGGTAGCTATAGATGAAATCTCAAAGATGGCTGATGATTTCTACGCAAACGCCTACAGGACGAAGGAAAAAATCGTTGTCACCCTTATCATTATTCTTGCTGTCGCACTGGCAATAAGCCTGATGTTTGCATACCTGATAACAAAAAGCATATCAGGACCTCTTGAATCGATTGTTGGCAGCATCCGTGAAATCGCCAGGGGCAACCTGAGCAATCCGCAGCTACGGAAGGAAGCAGATGAGATAGGGGAGCTTGCAGGCTCTTTCAACCAGATGCAGGATGATCTGAAACAAAAGGCGCTTGTTGCCCAGAGAATCTCGAAGGGGGATTTTTCAGTCCGGTTGAAACCGAGTGGCGAAAACGACATTGTCGCTGAATCGATAAACATGATTGCCGATAATTTCGACCAGGTGGTGAAGCAGGCAGAGAAAGTGGCTGATGGCGATTTCAGAAGTGAGATCAGCCGCATCGCTCCCGAGAATTCGCTGACTATTGTGATTGCAAGGATGCTGGACAGCCTGAGGGAAGTTGTCGGGAAAGCCAGGAAGATAGCCCAGGGTGATTTCTCGGGAGAGATCATCCCAAAATCGGAATCAGATGAGCTGGCTGTAGCCCTTAACAGGATGACAGCAGCCCTGCGTACGGCAACAGAGCAGAATGCAAGACAGTCGAGGCTGAAAACAGGGCAGAATGAGCTCAATGAACAAATGCGCGGAGACCTTGACATCGACAAGCTCTCAAGAAATATAATCAGGTACGTCTCTAAATTCACGGGAACGCAGATAGGCGCACTTTACCTGTACGATGAGGAAAATAAGGTATACAGGCTCACAGGCAGCTATGCTTATACTCACAGGAAGGGTTTCAATCCTTCCTTCAGGGATGGTGAAGGACTGGTCGGACAGGCTGCCCACGAACAGGAAGTCATTTCATTCAGCGAGCTTCCTGATGATTATGTGCGTATAACTTCAGGAATAGGGAACACTGTCCCAAGGTGTGTTCTTATGGCACCGTTTGTTCATGAAGGTAAAACACTGGGTGTGATCGAGCTTGGATCGGTTTCTGAATTCAGTGATGAGTCATCCGAATTCATTAAGCTCGTTCTTGAGAACATTGCCGTCTCGGTGGCTTCATCCAACAGCAGGACGCAGATGGCAAGACTGCTCGAAGTTACCAGGGCACAGTCAGAAGAGCTGCAGGTGCAGCAGGAGGAACTGAGGCAATCGAACGAAGAGCTGGAAGCCCAGACAACAGCCCTGAAGAAATCAGAGGAAAGCCTCCAGTCTCAGCAGGAAGAATTGCGTGTTACAAATGAAGAGCTCGAGGATAAGACCAAAAAGCTTGAAGAGCATCGCGACTGGATGGAAAAGAGAAACAGGGAGCTTGAAAAAGCAAGGCTGGAAGTTGAAAAGAAAGCAAAGGAGCTCGAGATAACCAACCGGTACAAATCTGAGTTCCTTGCCAATATGAGCCATGAGCTCAGAACACCGCTCAACAGCCTGCTTCTGCTTTCACAATCACTGATGGAAAATAAAGCCGGAAACCTTACCGCACAGCAGATACAGTCGGCTTCAATAATATATAACAGCGGGAATGACCTGCTTAAGCTGATCAACGATATTCTCGACCTCTCAAGGATAGAATCGGGAAAAATGAGCCTTGCCATTTCTGAGGTTTCTCCCGGAACTTTTGAAACATCAATCAAAGATTACTTTGCACATATGGTAGAGGACAAAGGACTCGAATTCAAAGTAGTTTCCGAGCCCGGACTTCCTGAAAAAATAGTTACGGATGAGCAGCGGCTGAACCAGATTCTCCGGAACCTGATGTCGAATGCAATCAAATTCACCGAAAAAGGAGGAATTTATGTAACTGTCCGCAGGCCAGCGGTCGAAGAATTACACGACCGCAACCCCGTCAAACATGTCGCATTTTCAATTCGAGATACCGGAATTGGAATCCCTGAGGACAAGCAGCAGATAATTTTTGAAGCTTTTCAGCAGGTAGATGGCAGCCTCGCAAGAAAATACTCGGGTTCGGGACTTGGTCTCTCAATAACCAGGGAGCTCTGCCGGCTGATAGGAGGCGAGATCAGGCTTATAAGCGAACCGGGGAAAGGATCCGAATTCACAATAATCATCCCTGAAGAAATAAAGGAACCCGGGGAAACTCCTGCAGAACAGCCTTCTTTCCCCCGGGCGCCTGAAATGATTCCACCGGAAAAAATTAAAAAGCATAGCGATGCCACGCAGACTGTTTCTTCCATTGAGGACGACAGGAAGGTTATCGGAAACGATTCGGCTTCAATCCTTATAATAGAAGACGATACACAATTTGCTGCCCTGCTCTCCGGCATCTGCAGGGATAAAGGTTTCAGGGTACTGGCTGCAGCGACAGGCGAAGAAGGTACAAAGCTGGCGGAAGCATACAAGCCGCGTGGAATAATCCTCGATATCAACCTGCCGGGGATCAGTGGCTGGGATGTGCTTGAAACTCTCAAGAATTCACCTGAAACACGTCACATTCCGGTTCATATCATTTCAGGTTATGACGAGACGATAGAGGCATACAACAAAGGTGCAATTGGATATCTCACAAAGCCGGTAACACGCGAGACAATCGAATCGGCTATCGGGCAGATGCAGTCATATATGTCAGGTAAGATCAGGAACCTGCTCATCATAGAAGATGATAAGAACCTCCTTACAGCTGTGAGAATGCTTCTCGAAGCTAAAGATATCAACATAACGGAAAGCACTTCAGGAAGAGATGCCATTAAGCTTATTGGCGAAAACCACTACGACTGTATTGTTCTCGACCTCGGGCTTCCCGACATGTCAGGTTTTGAAATGCTGAAATCTCTTACCGAAAAGAACATCAGGGTGCCTCCTGTTGTTGTTTACACCGGAAAGGAACTAACAAGGGAGGAGAACGAAGAGTTGCAGAAATATACCAGCAGCATCATCATCAAGGGTGTGAAGTCACAGGAAAGATTACTCGATGAAACTGCACTTTTCCTGCACAGGATGGTGAAGGATATGCCCGAGAAGCAGAAGAAAATGCTTGTCAACCTTTATGACAAGGAGGAGATGTTCAGGGGGAAGAACATTATGATTGTCGATGATGATATGCGGAATGTGTTTGCAATAACAAGCGTGCTCGAATCTGGTCACATGAACGTCGTATCCGCAACAGACGGGAACAGGGCGCTGGAACTGCTGGAGAAAAATCCGAAAGTGGATCTCATCCTGATGGATATAATGATGCCGGGTATGGATGGCTATGAGACGGTAAAAAAAATAAGGAAAAACAAGAAATTCAGATCATTGCCTGTAATCATGCTTACCGCTAAAGCGATGAAGGAGGACAGGGAAAAATCCATTGCTGCGGGAGCGAACGATTATCTTTCGAAGCCTGTTGATATAGGAAAGCTTCTGAATCTCATGAGAATCTGGCTTTATCAATAAGATGGAAACAAGAAGCAACATACTGCTGGTTGACGACAGGCCGGAAAACATCACAGCACTGATGACCCTGCTTGAGGATATTGACGTCAACCTGGTAACGGCGAATTCAGGTAATGAAGCCCTCGCCCGGACGCTCGATTACGATTTTGCACTTGCCCTTATCGATGTGCAGATGCCGGGAATGGACGGTTATGAGACTGTCAGGCTCATGAGGCTCGTGGAAAAAACAAAATATCTCCCGGTTATCTTCATATCGGCAGTTTACTCGCACGACCAGTACGAGGTCCAGGGCATAGAGGCAGGTGCTGTCGACTTCATCACAAAGCCATTCGACTCACGGGTACTTCTTGGCAAGATCAGGGTTTTCCTTGAGCTTCACAGGCAGCGCAGGCTGCTCGAAACCGAAATTGAACAACGGATAAAAGTCGAGGAACGCCTCAGAGAAGCCAAAGCCAAAGCAGAGGAGTCGGACAGGCTCAAGACTGCCTTCCTTGCAAATATGAGTCACGAGATACGTACACCTCTCACGACCATAGTCGGGATGGCAAACCTGCTTGCCAGGAATAACTATGAACCTGAAAAGAAGAAGGAGCTTGCCGGATATATCGATAAAAGCAGCAAAAGCCTCCTTACGATTATCAA
Organism: Bacteroidales bacterium; assembly: GCA_035299385.1. Lineage (GTDB taxonomy): Bacteria > Bacteroidota > Bacteroidia > Bacteroidales > VadinHA17 > LD21. Next base: position 7,027 of record DATGWQ010000078.1, read on the forward strand.
CGACATACTCGATCTTTCAAGGATTGAAGCAGGGGAGGTACTCCTGAGCCGGCAGCCTGTCAATATCAACGGACTGATGGAAAGCCTTTATCAGAGTTATACAGCGAAGGTTTCGGATAATGAAAGGGATATTGAGATTAGGCTCAGTGTGCCTCAAAAACATTTCTTCACTGTTACCGACGAGAACAGGTTGAGGCAAATACTTACCAATCTCCTCGACAATTCATTGAAATTCACGCACAAGGGTTTTATAGAGCTTGGTTATGCCATCAAAAAAGATTCAGTTGAATTTTTTGTAAGTGATACGGGTGAGGGAATACCACCCGAAAAGATCAGCTCTGTATTCGACAGGTTCAGGAAGCTGAATCAGAATACCAGGGGAACAGGCCTGGGCCTGTCAATTGTCAAACGCCTGGCGGAGATCCTGGGGGGAACAGTTGATGTGACATCGGAGGTAGACAAAGGCACCACCTTCAGAGTAACGATCCCTTTAAAGGAAGAAGAGGGCATCAAGGTCGAAAAACCCAGGGAGGTACAGTCCGAATTCATTCCTGACTGGTCTTCAAGATCAATCCTTATTGCAGAAGATGAATACACAATTTACCTTCTCCTGGAAGCAATTCTTGCCCCGACCAGGATAAGGATCACCTGGGCGAAGGACGGAAGGGAAGCAATTGATGCGATTGCATCGGATAACGATTTCGATCTTGCACTGTTCGATATCAAAATGCCGTGGGTAGACGGACGGGAAGCTTTCATGCAAATCAGGAAATTCAACAGCAGGATACCGATAATTGCCCAAACAGCATTTGCCATGGACGATGAGAAAAACCAGCTCGAAAAGATGGGCTTCAACGGCTTCATCACGAAACCATTCATAAAAGACGAGATACTGAATGTAATCGAACATTTTATTTCCCTGGAACATGCCGGTAAAGATCACTGAGGAAGAATCGTCCATTAACCAGGATATAGAGATACGTCTTTTCCTGGAGGGTGTCCTTGAAAAGTACGGGTATGATTTCAGGAATTATTCGGCGGCATTCATGAAACGGCGTCTGGTAAGCAGGATGAGGAAGAGCAGTTGCGGTTCGATCTCAGAAATGCAGCACAGGATGCTTAATGATCCCGATTTCTTTCATGCGGTGCTTCTTGATATATCCCTGAATGTTACAGACATGTTCCGTGACCCAAGATTCTTTGCCTCGCTCAGGGAAACCGCTGTTCCCATTCTGAAAACTTATCCTTACTTAAAAATATGGCATGCAGGCTGTGCTACCGGCGAAGAGGTCTATTCACTCGCAATGCTGCTCGGGGAGGAAGATATGCTGGGGCGGACTATCCTTTATGCAACTGATTTCAACCAGGCAGTGGTGCAAAAAGCTTCCGAAGGCATTTACCCGATTGAAAAGATAAAGACATATGCCGAAAACTATTATAAAGCCGGTGGCAAGGGATCATTCACGGATTACTTTACGGTGAAATATGATTCTGCAATTGTCAATAATTCACTGAAGAAAAATATTGTTTTCTCCGATCACAACCTTGTCTCCGACGGTGTTTTCGGTGAAATGAACATGATTGTATGCCGCAACGTCCTCATCTATTTCAACCGGGAGCTGCAGAACAGGGTCATTGGACTTCTTTATGACAGTCTTCTTCCGGGAGGATTGCTTTGCCTCGGCACAAAAGAGACCCTGTTGTTTTCGAAGCATAAGGATAAATTCAGGCAGCTGCATAAGCTGAATATTTACAGGAAGGCTTATGATTCAGAAAGATATAAAACGGTTTGAAGCGGTTGCAATAGGCACCTCAGCCGGTGGCATTGAAGCTCTCAGTTTCCTGTTGCCGCATATTCCCGGGAATACGCGAAAAGCTTTTTTTGTCGTTCAGCATATCACTGCAGATTCCGACTCATATTATATAAAGCTGCTGAAATCGAAATGCAGGGCGAAGGTCAGGGAGGCATGCAATACCGAAGAGATAGTTCCCGGGAAAATTTATTTTGCACCTCCTGATTACCATCTTCTCATTGAGAAGGATCTCACCCTCACACTCTCGGCAGAGGAGAAAGTAAATTTTTCCAGGCCTTCGATAGATGTACTCTTTGAAACAGCTGCTGAGGCTTTCAGGAACATGCTCACTGGCATTCTCCTTACCGGTGTGAACCGGGACGGAAGTGCAGGACTGAAGCGGATCAATGAGCTCGGCGGAAAAACCATCGTGCAAAAACCAGAAGATGCCGCTTTCCCGGAAATGCCGCTTTCGGCATTGAAGCTCTTAAAACCTGACAGTATTTTTACGCTTGAAGAGATTGCCGGGTGGCTGAGGAATGATGAGTAAGCAGGATGTACTTATCACTTTTCCGTAATCACCATGTTTATCCGGTAATCCTCCTGTTTCACGCTTTCCCCTGATTTCAGGTGTGGTAAAACATCTTTTATCTCGAAGGTGTAACCTCCCGTTCTGAAGGGATTGTTCTGCCTTGTCAGCAGGTAAATGGTTGTATCGACTTTGGAGAAGTCCTTGTGAATGCTGAAATAAAGCTCCACATCTCCGCTCCAGAAGCACATTACATCCGAAGGGCACCTGTAATCTTTCAGGCTGTCGATTGTGAATGACAGTGAATTGCTGACCCTGTATTTCCTGCCTGTGCCTGCATCGAAAGAATGGCCGAGCTCTATCTTCTCGCACGCTGCAAGCATGATAAGAGCAGCAAATAACAGCAACTTTGAAAATGAAGCCCTGGTGAATGTAATTTTAACCATTTGAGGATTTTTATGTAAAATTCCTCAAATTCTATGCCGTATATTGCGGGATGGAGAAGTGAAAGACCGATCCCTGGCCGGGCTTTGATTCTACCCAGATTATTCCGTTATGACGTTCGACAATTCGCTGGCATATTGCGAGACCAATGCCAGTTCCGGGATAATCCTTTGAAGTATGCAAACGCTGGAATATCCTGAAAATCCTTTCGTAATATTTTTCTTCTATGCCTATTCCGTCATCGCTGACGGAAAATATCCGGCAGCCATCCGCCGCTTCCGAAGTGATTTTTATATGTGGCTGGCCTTTATTGAATTTAATGCTGTTTTCAATAAGATTCTGGATCAGCTGGACCATCTGGTTCTCATCTGCATTGATTACCCCAAGGTTGTCGAACTCTATTGATGCCTGGGTTTTTTCTAAGAGCAGATGCAGGTTGGCTTTTACCTTTTCAACAACCTTGTTCATGTCTATCGACAGGAATTCCCTGCCTCTCGTCTGAACCCTGGAATAGGCGAGGAGGGCATTCAGCAGGTCATACATCCTTTTTGACCCGTCTACGGCATATTTGATATATTCCCTGGCGTCTTCATCGAGTTTATCATCATACTTCATGGCCAGCAGCTGGGAAAAGCTTGATACCATGCGCAATGGTTCCTGCAGGTCATGCGAAGCCACATAGGCGAATTGCTGCAGCTCCCGGTTGGATCTCAGCAGCTCCTCATTCATTTTCATTATCACCTGTTCGGCGCCTTTCTTCATCTCAGACACATCGAAGCAGATACCCATGGTTTTCTGAGGATTCCCTTTTTCATCCCTGATGATAAAGCCTTTTTCGGCTATATAATTGGATTCACCATCTGCAGGTTTTGTACGGTACACAACTTCATAAGGCAAACCTGACCTGATCGATTTGTTCACAACTCCCTCAAGGTTAAGGATATCCTCCTCACAAATGCAATTTTTGAAAGTTGCAAGGCTATTGTCGAATGTGCCGGGCTTAAATCCGAATATTTGTTCAGACCTGGCATCCCATGTGATCTTATCGTTACTGAGATCTCGTTCCCAGATACCAATCCTGCCGTTTTCGAGCAACATTTTGAGCTTCTGCTCTGACTTTTCCAGCGCCTTCTTCGCAGCCCTGAGCTTTATCTCGCTTTTGATGAGCCTTTCCTTTGCTTTCCTTTCGGCAGTTATTTCCAGTACCGCGACATTAATGGCAACTATCTCACCCCTGTCGTTCCTCACAGGCACCCAGTCTTCCGACCAGCTCCTTTCAATACCGGGCTGTGCCGGTGTTTTCCCTTTCAGAATCACGCCAAGCTGGGGTTCGCCTGTTTCCAGGACTTTGCTGAGGGTGGATCTCACTTTTTCAGCCAGTTCAGGAAGGATTTCGTCAGCCTTTTTGCCGATATGATCCTTTGCCGGAATACCATTCATCTCAGCCATCTTCTCATTGATCCTTATAAACCTGAGACTGGTATCGAATACGCAAAGGCCGATGGGTATGGTATTGTACAGGTTCTCAATTTCCTTCAGGCGGGCATTTGCAAGCTGATGCCCTGACCTGGATCGTTGTTCTTCATTTTCAAGCTTCTCCTCCAGCCTTCTCTTTTCGCTGATATCGGTTATTATGGCTCCTACATATTTCTGGCCTGACTTCCAGGAATATATTTCAAACCATTTGCTGAAAATGACGCTGAAATGGCGGAAGCGAACAGGATTACCTGTTTTATCAACGAGGGCAAACACTTCGATCCAGAAGTTTTCGACAGTCCCGAAAATTTCCTTTGCTCTTCTCCCGGTTATCTCGACCTTTTTCCTGTCGAGGATACGCTCGATCACGGGATTGACTTCCCTGAGTATATAATCAATGGGATTCCCGTCATTGTCGTAAATCAGTTCGACAACCTGGAACATATCTGTCATCGACAGGCTTGGTTTCGGCAGAAATTCTTCCCTGCCGGGCACGGCACGGGCTTTCTTTTCTTTTTGGTCAGGTTGCATGATTGTCAGGGCGAAACCTCTAAATTTCAATATAAAGCTAAGCCCAAGCAGTCACATGTAGATTAATTTTGGATTAATTATGGATTAAGAAGGTTTAACCTCCAACATGTTCAACTCCAGTGATCTAAAGGAACATTCTCTGCTTTACGCTCTACGCTTTACGCTCCACACTCTTATTCCTGACCGATCCCGAAAATATTGCCGTACGGATCGCTGAACATGGCAGTTATTTCAGGGGAATTGCCGCTGATCGGTTCGACAATCCTGCCGCCATTATCAAGGATGCTTCTCATTGTTTCTGCAAGGCTATCGACCATGATGTACATTTTGAAGCCTTTTTCGACATGAGGCTCCGCATTGATTATCCACGAGCCGCTTGCCCCTCCTTCGACATCATCGAATGCCACTGTGCCATCGGGGCGTGTCCTGATTTTCCAGCCGAATACATTTTTATAGAACGATGAAGACTGATCAATATCGCCTGAAGGAATCTCGAAGTAGGAGATCTTGCCGTTTGGAACTTTCATGTCTGTGCAGTTTTGTTACATATTAACAAAACAAAAGAATAAAGGTTGGGAGGAATGAAGAGGAGAATCGGAGAAGGGGAGAAGGGGAGCGCTACAGGTAAATGTCTTTCCTTTTAAACTTTGCCCAGGCTATTACTGAAAACAGAACAGATAAGACAATAAAATAACTGACATTCAATGGTTCAAGCCTGAAGCTATCGGCTGCCGCATTGACAGGCGCATATCTGAAAGGACTGAGATAGCCGATCGAGGATATTCCTTCAGTTATCTTCGATATTGTTTCAATGAAATAAAGGATCAACACCAGCCCGATGCTGAAGGTTGTTATCGGCCTGGGCTTTTTAACAAGTGTTGAAAGGAGCATTCCCAGTGCTCCGAAGAATAAGTTCAGAAGAAAAGTGTACACAGATAATGTAAGAAATGCCCTGAAATTGAACGTCCCGGGATTGACAATTTTAATCGAGATGTACCCCGCGGCTGATGTTATCAGGTTCAGTAACAGAATGTTGATCAAAAGAACCAGCATCTTGCCGGTGAATATTTCGCCCCTGGTCAGCGGCCATGTGAAAAGGAATTCCGCAGTTTTCTGATATTCCTCCTTCAATATGATATTTGATGCCAGTACAATTGAGAAAATACTTCCGAGGACCATCATGTATATAACATTGTTCGCAGCATAGAAGCCCACGGCCGACAGCAGGTCCGTGAAATTTGAAATGCCTTTGAACTGGAGTGCGCCCTTTGGTATTATAGTGAGCATTCCCATTATCTTCGACTGGTTGGCGAGAAAAGCGGGGTATACGGCCATAGTCACCGAAATTAGAATTGTTATCACACCAATCCAAGTAATGAGATTGGCAGCATTCCGCTTCATATCCATCCTGAAGAGATTCCTGTTCATTGGCGTCACCTGTAATAATGCATGAAAATTTCTTCGAGCGAGGGCTCTTCAATTGTCATATCCTCCAGTTCGAGATCCCTGAGATTAAATATAAGATCATCAATCCTTCCTGAATACATGAATATCAGTGTCTGATCGACGGATGACAGAACCTTCTCCATTCCAGCAATATTAAAACCCCGGGGAACGGTTTTGTCCATAAAAGAGATCTTTATTTTCCTGAGCTGCCTTCTTCTGAGTGTTTCAATGTCTTCAATCTTTGCAATGCTGCCTTCCCTGATAATGGCAACACGTTTGCAGAACATCTGTATTTCGCTCAGTATATGAGATGAAAAGAAAATAGTCATGCCCTCCCGGTTTTCGGCATGCAGAAAATCGAAAAACCTGGATTGGATCAGAGGATCGAGCCCTGTGGTGGGTTCATCGAGAATGAGAAGACGCGGTTTGTGAACAAGAGCCTGTAATATCGATACTTTTTTCCTGTTGCCCATCGAGAGATCGCCGATCTTCCTGCTGAGGTCCAGGTCAAATATTTCAGCCATCCTGCTGATGGTTTTTTCTTCAGCTTTATCATAAAACCTCATGCAGTATTCAAGGAAATCCTTCACCTTCATTTCAGGATAGGCGTTTGCGTCGGAGGGGACATAACCAGTCAGCTTTGCTATCTTCCCGGATTCACCTGTCACATCCATTCCCATAATCCGTGCACTTCCGAACGTAGGGAAGATCAGGTTCAGCAATATTCGTATGGTTGTGGATTTACCGGCTCCGTTAGGACCAATGAAGCCGAATATCTCGCCTTCTTCAACCTGCATGTTGACATGCTCTATCCCGCGGGTCTTTCCGTAAAATTTCGTGAGGTCATTTATCTGAATGGCAGGTGATCCCATTTGCACCTTCATATAACTTGTCAAATATAGATAAAAATCAGTTGAGGCTTCATTTCAAAAACTTACTGAACGTCGCGTCAGCATAATGAAAATCTAATTTTCTTCACATGTTATTGAACACCCTCTCGTGAATCGACAAGGCCGATTTCCGCTTATGTTGTTTCGGTACAAGTTTTGATATGTGATTGTTATGTACTTATTACATTGATTAAAAGCAGAAATTATTAAATTTGCGGCTCTTCAGGTAAAATGTCAAAAAAAGCTCTGCCGGAAAATATAAAGCTTCATTCGAGGATCATGGATCTTGAGAAGGAACTGGAAAGGCTGAAGAAATCGGATGAAATTCTTCGGAGAGCTGAGATCGCAGCCGGAACGGGAAGCTGGGAATTGCACCTCGATTCAGGAATTATGCAGGGATCTGACGGCGCAAAGCTCATTTACGGTCTCGGGTCAAATATAATCGAATATAAAACTGTACGTGAAATTCCCATTCCAGAACACCGGGCAATGATGGACCAGGCTTTGCTTGACCTTATAAACCACGGAAAGCCTTATGATATCACCTTCAAGATAAAAAATGCATTCACCGGAAAGATACTGGATATCCATTCCATCTGCGAATATGACAGTGAAAAAAGAATTCTTTTCGGGACCGTGCGGGATATAACCGGCGAAAAAAAGGAAGAGGACGAAAAGAACAGGGATAAGTTCGATATGTCAGTCCTGCTCAGGATCACCATCGAGCTCCTGGAGACATCGAGAAAACGGAAAGTTCTCGATAAGATCATTGAAGGCGCTTTGAGCATTATAGGCCTGGATACCGGAGCAGTCTACCTGGTCGACGGCGAAAAACTCACTCTCGAGACATCTCTGCCGCCTGTCCCGGATGATTTCCCTGACGCATTCAGGAAATCCCTGCTTGCAAACCACCCACATATAAAAGAATGTGTTACCACGAGGAATCCGGTTCTGATCAGTGACATCGAAGGTGTTCATCTTTCGGGTGAGGAAGCAGTGGTTATAAGTAACAGGAACATGCAGTCGTTGCTGTATATTCCCTTGCTGGTCATGAATAAGGTAAGGGGCGTTTTGATCCTTGGAGCAATCGGCAGAAAATACGATTTCAGCAGGCGCGAGATAGATCTTTGCAGGACTCTTTCCAACATAGGCTCGCTCTCGCTTGAAAATTCAATGCTTTTTGAACAGCTTCAAGGTAGCATCGATGAGCTGAAATCAACCATCGTGAAAAAGGAGAGGACCGAATCAAAGCTGAAGCTCCTCAACAGGGTAGTGCAGCACAGCCCTGTCAGTATAGTCGTCACAGATCACGATGGAAATATCGAATATATAAATCCTAAATTCACAGAACTCACAGGCTTTAGCTGGACAGAAGCGATAGGAAAAACTCCGGGAATACTCAAGTCGGGTTACCAGTCGGCGGAATTTTATTTAGAAATGTGGCAAACAATTTCATCCGGGAAAAACTGGTACGGCGAAATGAAGAACAGGAAGAAGAACGGTGAGTTCTACTGGGAAAAGGTACTGATATCTCCAATAACTGATGAAAATGACCGTATAACGCATTTTGTCGGTGTGAAGGAAGATATCACGGAGAAGAAGGCCATGATGGAAAATCTCATCCGGGCAAAAGAGAAGGCAGAAGAGAGCGACAGGCTCAAAACTGCTTTCCTGCATAATATTTCTCACGAGATCAGGACTCCGCTGAATGCAATAGTCGGATTCTCTTCTTTCCTGGGCGATCCCGGGCTTTCCCCTGAAAAGCGCAAGGCCTATAACGATATCATCATGTCGAGCAACGATCAGCTTCTGTCAGTTATCGACAGCATCATGAAGATATCATATCTCGAAAC
>DATGWQ010000079.1:0-2039 GCA_035299385.1 Bacteroidales bacterium
AATTACTCATAAAAACTAATAAATTAGTTTGCAATTCTTCAACTAATTTTTTAATTTTGATAGAACAACATCTCCCAATCAGCTCCGTCATGATAAAAAATTACCTGAAATCCGCACTTCGCTTCATAAAGCACAATAAAGCATTTGCCGGCATAAACCTGGCAGGACTTTCAATTGCCCTTGCAGCAGCATTTATTATCCTGCTTTATGTCATAAATGAACTAAGCTTCGACACATGCCATAAAAACAGGCATGATATCTACAGGGTTCTCAATTACTATTCTGAATTTAAACAAACAATGGCAGGCACTCCGTTTGTGCTCGCCTCCACCCTTAAAAATGACTTCCCTCAGGTAAAAGCCGCAACAAACACCCGGTCAGCAATGATAAAGCTGAAGATAGGAGAAGAGGATGTAACCATAAGAGCAATAGCATCGACATCTGACATCTTCTCTATCTTCACGATTCCTGTCACTCAAGGAATGAGAGATAACATCCTTGATGATCCAAATTCAATTGTGATCTCGAGGGAAATGGCTGAAAAATATTTTCCGGGGAATGATCCGGTCGGGAAAGAAGTCAGCGGTTCCGTAAACAACATTGAAACTGTCTTTATTATATCTGGAGTATTTGAGAATCTTCCTGCCAATTCGACTTTCCGTGCAGACTGTCTTGTTAACAACAGGCTCACACTCGATCCGATAAATAAATCTTTCAAAGTCACCAACGCCGATGTAAACTGGACATTTGATTTCTGGAACACATGGATACTACTGACAGAGGGCGCCAGTCCTTCAGAAATCGAAAAACAATTTGAAGATTTCACCAAAAGGCACATCAGTGAGAAACCAATGAACTCTTATTCTCTTCAGAATCTGAATGACGTTTATCTCAGGTCGGAGAGCGTCGCCAACACGGGAGTGGAGGGTAATATGAAAAATATAAGATTGTTTTCCCTCATTGCATTCCTGATCGTTCTGGTTGCAGCAATAAATTATATAATCCTTTCAACTGCAGTCTCAGTTTCCAGGAGCAGGGAAATAGGCATCAGGAAGACATTCGGGGCTGACCGCAGGAACATTAAAGGTCAGCTGTTGAGCGAATCTGTAATAATTACGCTCCTGGTGCTGCCCGTCGTTATCATTCTTGCAAAAATTTCCCTTCCTCTTGCGGGCAGACTGTTCCAGGCAAAACTAAGCATAATACCGACGAATGTACCTTTATATATATTGTCATACATTGGCGTCACCCTGATAATAGGCTTCTTCTCGGGACTATACACCTCATCCTATCTTTCTTCAATAAAGGTCATGGACATTCTGAGAAATACCCTCCGGTCAGGGAAAAAGAGACAGCTGCTCAGATCAGGCCTGATAGCTGTACAGCTTATAATATTCTGCACCTTCGTTGCAAGCACACTTATCATACGCTCACAGTACAAATATGCACTTAACAAGGAAACCGGTTATTACACTCACGGCATCATCATGGTCGATATGGGCAGGGATTTCCAGGGATATTCTGCCTTCATCGGCAATCTCAGATCGAACCCGAATATTATCATGGCCGCAGGAGTTATGAGCCCCTTGCCAATGACGGGCTGGATGACAACAATGTACCCCAGTTTCGAGAATCCTGAAAACAAGGTGAAGGTAGAAGGCTTTGCTGTGGATTATGATTTTATCAGTACAATGGGCATTAGATTATTGCAGGGACGGGAATTCTCAAGAGACTTTGGAAGTGACCTTAAAAAATCATGCATTGTCAATGAAACGGCAATAAAAGCCCTTGGAATAAAGGATCCTTTGAATCAGAAAATAGGCACACTCAATATAATAGGTGTAGTGAAGGATTTTAACCTTCATTCCATTCACACTGAGATACCACCGCTGAGTATAACAATGACAGACAGATATATTCAGCAGGTTGCAATCCGGTACAAACCGGGAACGCTGAACAGCATACTTCCCGTCGTCGAAGCCGAATGGAAAAGTGCAGCTCCGGACAGGCCATTCAGGTATTTTACGATTGAATCCCTG
>DATGWQ010000080.1:0-17299 GCA_035299385.1 Bacteroidales bacterium
GGAATTCAGGGGAGCATCAAGGGGAGGTTTCGGAGTGAGCAGCTTTGTGAACAACTCCAATCCGCTTATGAGGTCCGGGCTCGTGCTTGCCGGTGCAAACGATGTATGGGTGAAGGCTGAACAGGCATCGCCCGATGATGGCGTACTTACGGCACAGGAAGTGACCCAGATCGATATGCGTAAGAACAACCTTGTTGTATTGTCAGCATGTGAAACAGGTCTTGGCGACATCCGGGGAACAGAAGGAGTCTATGGGTTGCAACGTGCACTTAAAATGGCAGGAGTGAGGAATATCATTATGAGCCTCTGGCAGATCCCGGACAAGGAGACTGTTGAGTTCATGGGAAAATTCTACGAGAAATTCCTTGCCATAAAGGATGTACGGCAGGCCTTTTCTGAAGCGCAGCATGAAATGAGATTAAACTATAATCCATATTACTGGGGCGCATTCGTCCTGATGGAATAATGAACGTCCTGCCATCATAGCATCCACGTATTATAACAGGTAAAAAGGTATATGGCCTATTGAACCATTTAGTACGACTTTTGTATTCCTTGTTTGTGCCTTTCCGATCAGGGTAATACAACTACAAATGGCTCTGCCCCGTTATCTTTTGCTCTTTTTATTTTTGCATTGCTGTTTTGCCAGGTCTGCTGCACAATCATCAGGTATTGCAATTAATAGCGATCCTGTTCTTGTCAACGGGAAAATCTATGTTTTCCATCTTCCTGCCTCCACTGAAGGTAACCAGTACCTGTCCGGTACGGAGTTCGTCACAGGTACCCTGACTCTGAAAGGAATTACATACATGGGTTTGCAGCTTAACTATGATATCTATAATCAGCAGCTGATACTGAAATATAAAAGCATGACAGGCTCCGGGAACCGGATTATTGTTTCAGACGCCTGGATGGAAAGATTCAGCATGAATTCTAAAGACTTCATTGTAATCAGGAAGAACGGGGTAAAAACAATTTACCAGGTTTTCGGAGACGGCAAATACCAGGTTCTTTATCACTGGACCAGGAAGCTTGAACTGAGTCATTTCCATGGAGCGACCAACAGCGTTTTTTCCAAACCCAGGCGTGTAATGTACCTCTTTCATGATAACAGTATTTTTGAATTCAGGAATAATAAAGGATTCATTGCTCTTTTTGATAAGGGTGAAGGTGAAAAGATCCGCAGCTACCTTCAGCGAAATGGGATCAGTCTCAGGGAGGCTGCTGATCCAACTATAGCTGAACTTGTTTCTTTTGCTAATGCTTCAGCCCGATGAACAAAAAATGGATCATCATTATGATTCTTTTCCCTCTGCAGCTATTCTCGCAGGTGGCGGAAGATCGTTTTGAGTTCCATTACAAGGACGTTCCATTCAGTGAATTCGCGGACAGCATATTCGGCAGGACCGGCGTACGAATATACTCTGACGGGAAGCAGACCGGCAAAGTAAGGATAAGCATCAGGGCGGACAGCATGACAGTATTTGATGCTGTTGTACAGTCTCTGATTGGAACAGGGCTGAAAGTTTCAGGATGGAACAATGATATTATTGTTTCAGGCATAAAGCTGATTTCGGGGCTCCCGGCCTATGATCAGAACATCGTGGCAGATTCGGTAACCGTAACTGAAAAGCCTCTGGATGAATCTAAATTTCTGAAGACAAGAGGCCCTCAATCATTAAGAACGGTTACAATCGGACAGGTTGATGCCAACTCCGCAAGAGGTATAAAAAAGATAATAGGAAGAGTGCTCGACCAGGAAACAGGGGAGCCGCTTGTTTCAGTTCCCGTTTATATCGAAGAAACAAGATCGGGTGTTCTCTCCGATGAGGCTGGTTCTTTTATACTGACACTTCCCCGGGGCAGGTATAATGCCAGGATAGGGTTCCTTGGATATGAGGAAGAGAAGTTTATTCTTGAAGTTTTTTCCGAAGGGAGCTTCGTCATAAACCTTAAAAGGGCAGCCATCAGGTTGCAGGATGTGATTGTAACCGGGGAATCAGGTTCAGCCATCAGGATAAGGGAACCCGGCTTTGACCGGATATCGGCCAGGAATATCCGTTCCATGCCGGTGCTGATGGGAGAGAGAGATATTCTGAAAGCCACAGGTACACTTCCGGGTATAATCAGCAATGGTGAGGGAAATGCAGGACTCAGCGTGCGCGGGAGCAATTCCGATCAGAATGCATTTTTTCTGAACCGCATACCGGTTTTCAACACCTCCCACCTGTTCGGGTTTTTCAGTTCATTCAATTCTGACATTATCAAAGATTTCTCCATTTATAAAGGCTATGTTCCTGCGGAATTCGGGGGACGGCTGGCATCGGTATTCAATATTACGGCAAGACAGGGAAACAGGAAAAATTTCACAGCCCGCGGAGGGATAAGCCCGGTTGCTGCAAATATTGTGGCAGAAGGTCCTTTAAAGAAAGACACAGCTTCATTTATAATAAGCATTCGGACTTCCTATTCAGATTGGATCTTGTCGAAAATCAGGGATACAACAATAAACGCGAGCAAAGCACGGTTCAATGATATTTCCGGCGGGCTCAACCGGGATTTTGGAAGGACAAGAGCCTCGATATTCTTTTATCACAGCTATGATTATTTCAGAATTGCTGAATTAAGCAGCTATAACTTTTCTAACAACGGTGCCTCGCTTATTTTCAACAGGGTCGTGGGCAGCGCAATCCAGGCTGAATTGGCTGTGACAGGTTCACTTTATGATTTTTCCACCAGCGACAGGATGGAACCCTCTGCCGCATGGCATCATTCTTACAGCCTTGGGCAGTATGGCATTCATGCCTCACTGATTCATGCTCTGAACGATAAGCACAAGCTCGATTATGGATTGGAGATGAACCTGTATGACCTCGACAGGGGAACTGTATTTCCTCTAGGAGATAAATCCCTGCTGAACCGGGTGAACCTGGGTAAGGAAAAAGGAGTTGAAGGGTCTCTTTTTGCCACGGATGAATTTAAAATTCTGAAATGGCTGAGCTTAAATGCCGGCGTACGATATACCATCTTCGCTCCGATGGGTCCATCTGATGTCTTACTGTATGATCCCGGTACGCCCAGGGATACCAGGTATATTGCCGATACATTGCATTTCATGAAAAATGAGCCGATTAAGAGATTCAATGAGCCCGATATAAGACTCTCTGCCAGTATATTGACCGATGAAGACGGTTCCCTGAAGCTTGCTTTCAACAGTATGCACCAGAACCTTTTTATGCTGAATACCACAACCACGCTTGCACCTAATACTCAGTGGAAGCTTGCGGATTATCATCTGACACCTTCCGGGAGCAGCCAGGTCTCTTTCGGGGTGTTCCGCACAATTCCCGCACATGGACTGGAAGGTTCTGTTGAGGTTTTCTACAAGCGAACTCAGAATTACCCGGAATTCAGGGGTGGTGCAGATTTCCTGAAAAACGATCCTGTTGAGACATCAGTTTTGCAGGGCAGGCAGAAAGCTTATGGTCTGGAACTTTATGTAAAAAGAAGCAGACGCAAGCTTGAAGGCTGGATCTCATACACATATTCGCGTTCGATAATTAAAATAGACGGGGAGCATTCCTGGGAAAAGATCAATAATGGCATCGCTTATGCGTCGGATTATGATATACCTAATTCACTGAATGTGGTTCTGAATTACTATTTTTCAAGACGGGTTATTCTTTCTTCCATAGTTACCTGGAAAACAGGAAGGCCGATAACATATCCTGAATCGGTTTATTATGTCGATGGCTCCCCTTACCTGGACTACTCTGAAAGAAATGCGTACAGGATACCTGATTACTTTCGAATGGACTTTTCTCTTACAATTGAAGGTAATCTGAAAGCAAAAAAGCTCCTGCATAGCTCATATATCTTTAATCTTTACAATGCCACATCGAGGATGAATGCCTATTCCGTTTATTTCAACACTGAGGGTGGGAGGATCAGGAGCTATAAATACAGTGTTATAGGAGTCCCGGTGTTTACTGCTACATGGTTATTCAAATTCGGCAATTATGCGTCTGAATAAACCAAACATATTATATTTTCTCCTGATCGCCGCAGCATCATGCATCACCCCTTTCGAACCGGAGATAAGGCCGTCGCAGATTAGCAAATATGTTGTGAACGGAAGGGTTTCAGACAATGGCGAACAGGCAGTCACTGTATCGCTTTCATCATCGGTCGATGATCCGCAGTTCATACCTGTTCCGGGCTGTTCGGTAATTATCCGCGATGACCTCGGAAAAGAATACTTTTTTGCTGAAACCACACCGGGTTCGTACAGTGGTATAATCGACAGCTCTTCACTTGTTGCCGGAAGGGCTTTCATGGCAAGGATCGCCACTCCCGACGGCACATTGATTGAGTCAGATTTCGATACTGTTAGAGCCTGCCCTGAGGTTGATTCAGTATATTACCTCCGGAGGCAGCTCAACAGCAACTCCCTTAATCCTGTTGATGGAATCCAGTTTTATCTCGACGTGGATGGCGCAGGGACCGGGAGCCGGTTCTTCAGATGGGAGCTCCGGGAGACATGGAAATATGAGGTGCCTTATCCTAAAGAATGGTATTACGATGGAACTGTTCACCATATATTTCCTCCGGACTATTCACGCAAGATATGCTGGTATGATCTTCCTGTAAAAGAGATCTATACACTGTCCACATCCGGTCTGGTTGCCGGCAGATATGAACGATTGCCGCTGAATTTTGTAGATAACTATTCATCATCGAGACTGCTTTATGGCTACAGCCTTCTTGTAAACCAGCTCAGCCTGAGCGAAGCTGCCTATTCTTACTGGGATCAGGTAAGAATTAACAGCAGTACCAGCGGGAGCCTCTATCAGAAGCAGCCTTTTGCGATCAATGGGAACTTCCATAACATTACCTCACCGGGCAACCTTGTTCTTGGATTCTTCGAAGCTTCCTCTGTAAGATCAAAAAGGGTGTTTGTTCGCGAGGTGAAGGATCTTGAAATTAAATATGTACAGAATTGTTCCGCAAATTCGCTCAGAAAAGGATTCATTGAACTGACAAAAGATGATTATCCGGCTTTCCTCTACGGTGATGAGCATGGGTTTTCCCTTACAGTCCTCGGTATAGAATGCGTCGATTGCGTGTGGCTGGGTGGTACAAATATTAAACCTGATTTCTGGCCATGGTGAGATGAAAACAATCAATGCAATATTGCTGCTGTCTGTCTTAGGACTGAATTCTTCAGGTCAGAATATCAAAGAGAAAGTTATGCTTTTCACCGATCGGAGTCTTTATATAACCGGGGAAAACATACTCTTCTCAGCCCTGCTTTCACCCGACGCAGGATCCAGTATTCTTTATTGTGAGATCATTACTCCAGAAGGCTCTGCAGTTGCGGGTGGCAAGTTCAATATTGCCAATTCGCGTTCTTCCGGAAGCCTTTATATACCATCGGACCTGGTAACGGGTAATTATTTCATCAGGGCATATACAAAGCTTATGAGGAATGACGGGCCTTTTTCCTTTTCATACCTGCAGATAGCAATAATAAACCCGTACCTCAATGAGGTCCTAAGCAATGAGACAATGCCTGAGGCTGATAATATACAAGTCAAACTGCAGAAAGAATCAGCTGATTATGTGAAAATCATACCGGATAAAAAGCTGGCAGGTACCGGAGATTCAATTCATGTCACGTTGCTTAATAATTCGCCGCAGCAGTCATTCCGGAATATTTCACTGGCAGTGGTTCCTGACAGCCTGCCCCAATACTCACAGGTGATCTTGCCCGGAACCCGATTTGAAAAGGAGAGCTTTTCACCTGAAATCAATGGTGTGCATGTAACAGGAAGTGTAACTGAAAAAACAGGAGGGCAAAGTATAAAAGACATGATCGTCAATCTTTCCATCCTGGGGAGAGGCCGTGATTTTATGACGGCTATAACAGACTCAGCCGGCCGTTTTGCCTTTATACTAAGGGGTTACAGCGGTTACCGCGACCTGTTTCTTTGCACCGCCGAGGACAGTGTTGGTCAAAAAATTACAATCGACAATGATTTCTGCACGACTCCCATAGCTGTGCCCGCCTCTCATTTCAGCCTGACACAAGCGGAACGAAGAGCTGCTTACCGGATGGCACTGAACGTCCAGGTGGATTCTTTGTTCAGAATAAAGCCGGCTACAGATACATCCCCGGCTGATAATATTGAAGATGCTTACTTTTATGGAACACCCGATGAAACGATAAAGATTGACAATTATGTTCAATTGCCGGCGCTTGAAGATTATTTCAATGAGTTGCCAACACTGGTCAAAATAAGAAAAAGCGGCGGACATAAATATTTCAGGATCCTGGGCGATCAAACCGGCCTCTCCGAATTTCATCCCCTTGTGATGATAGATCTTGTGGCTTTGAATGACCCCGGGAGAATTGCCGGAATTTCCCCGCGGGACCTGGACAGGATCGAAGTGATAAATTCATTTTATGTAAAGGGAGCACAGGTTTATGGCGGCATAATTAATCTCATCAGCAAGCGGGGCGATTTTGCCGGGATTGATCTTCCTTCTTCCGGAGTTTTTGCACGATATGGCTTTCCGGTTGAAAAGACTGATGAAATAAAGTTTACCGCTCAGAAATCGGGGCCAGATGCCCGAAACACCCTTATCTGGATTCCGCATCTCATCCTCACCACTCAATCGACATTTTCATTCACGGCTCCCCCGACACCCGGAAGATATCTCATAACTGTGAAAGGGGTCACTGCAGACGGCAGGGAATTCATATCTGCGGTGTCCTTCGAGGTGTTGCCAGGATGAATAATGCCTGATGAATGGCTAAGGTCAGGAACTGCTATGTCTTTTGATAAGGGAAACGAGATACCGCGACTGGAACTGCCGTGTTGCAAGAACCTGTTTTATTGGTGGAAGCCTGAGAATGGCCCCGAGAACTGCAGCCATGGCCCTATGGCTGAATAAAGCCTGGTTGTCAAAAATGAGATTCTGAAGCTTGCCTCTTTCAATAGCCATCAGTACGACCCTGTGAACGGAATCAACCGGAGTTATAACCCGGTTTTCGCGTGAGACAAGCTTAAGAGCATTCCTGTGGCAGGCTGTCAGGCATACTCCGCATCCCAGGCATGTCTTGTTGTTGAGCTTCGCTTTTTTTCTTTTAAGATTTACGGGATCGTTCGCCGAAACAAGTGTCATCGCTTCTACAGGGCATAGATTAATGCATTTGCCGCAACCATCACAATTATCCTCCGAAATCTGAGGAATAAAATTCGTGGTGAATACTGTATTCAGGAAGCCGAGTTTTCGTGCTGAGGTCAACGCTTCACAGCAGCATCCGCAACAATTACAGATGAAGCTCACTTTTTGCTGCACGTTTTCTCCTATCTGCAGGAGATTATAGCCGTGGGCCTTCTGCAGTACATCGATGCCTTCAGCAATATCGACTTTCCTTGCTATTCCATGTCTCGTCAGAGAATCTGCACATCCATTGAACGTCATGCAGATATCGTCGAGCGGCGCCGGGCAGTTTTTCCCGGCATGGTGCATCTTATGCCTGCAATAGCATGTCCCGATGCCTATAACACTGGCTGTTTTGACAATCTCAGACGCCCTTTCATAATCGAGAATATGCATGGCGTTCTCTTTCGAAAGCACATTTTCATTTACATATGTTCTCCCCAGCTGGGTAATGCCAGCAGCGAACAGTTGAGTGACAAATTCATCCTCCTGATTAATGTAAGTGTAAAAGAGATCTGAAAGTGCCTTCTGGTCTATATCCTTCCTGTAACGCATAAGCGAGAACTCGAAGAAACCGGCCATAGGAGGAGGCATGGTATATAAAATGTCCTCTTTGTTTACAGCGTCGAGAAGAAGCCCTCTTTCAGCCAGGTCATTCAGTATCAGTTCCGCTTCGGATTCTTTCATTTTCCAGATTCCGGCTGCCTTTGAGGCTGTGAAAGGCTTTATTGGCAGAAGGCTGACGAGGCCTGCTTCCCTTTCCGTAAAAAGGATCCTGAGTATTTCAAACAGGAAACCTGATGGTGGAGCCCCTTGCGGGAAAAGATTAATTCTGTCCGACAGCCTGCTGAAATTTCTTATGGTGTTATGATGAGCCATCCTGTGTTACGGGTGCAGAGCAGATCTGTTATTTAAAATAGTTCTCGTATTCAGGCGGAAAACTTTCGAGACCTCTGATCCTGATATCCTTATAGAAGACTTCTGCTCCTTCGCTCTGAAGCTGGATTTTGCCTTTTACGAGCGGAAGCATATTCCCGTCTTCGAAGTAACGGGAGTCCTTTAATATCATAACAACGTGGCCATTCACAATGTGCAGGCTTCTTCCGTTGAAGCATATCAGATCAATTGTGTTCCAGTCGCCGGCGTTTTCATAATTTGCGCTTCGCATGCAGAAGCCTGTCGCCGTGCCTTGGCCAAATGGAATAAAAGGCTGTGACTCATCAGCAACAGAACACATGGAAGATTCAGGGATATAAGCCCGGATATCGATACCGGAAGTTTCCTGGCTCCAGAAATCCCCCATATGTCCTTCCATTACCTGGAACTCCTGCGAAAGCATCCACGAACGCCAGTAGCCTATTCCGGTTGGGCCGATTGAATGATAAAGTATACCGGAATCTTTCAGCAATTTTTTCCTGGGATCCCATTTTACATCACCCCATTTTACCCTGAGTGTCAGATGATAATTGGAGTATTCCTCTTTTGAAATCAGGCAGCCGTAAATTTCACCGCTGATCCTTATTACAGGTTCGCTGTTTTCTTCGATCACAGTAAAAACGTCATAGCCAGGCTGGTTCAGTCCAATAGGTGCAATCTCATTCCCCGCGGTGTCTTTCGGCACTGATCCGTCATAGCCGGGTTTCAGACGGAAGCTGAGGTAATTGTCCCAATGCGACAGATCAGTATCGACAAGGCTTGTCCATTTTTCCTGCTTTTTACATGAGCAAAGAATTACCGGAACTAAAACAATAAGTGTCAGCCTGCAAAGTGGAATTGATTTCAACATGAGGTGGATGTTTCTATAAAATTAATGAAAAATAGCCGTAATACAAAGGACCAGAATCACTTTGAACAATGTACGTACTTACAAATATCTTTTACCGCTCTGAACTGCCAGGCGTAACATTCACAGATATTGAATCAGTTTGATATATTTATAGTTTATTTCCGGTGAATAATGATCATAAAGAATTATCCGGTTAACTATAAATTACTGCTGCTCATTCTATGTCTTGCCTTGGTCATATTGACTCTGAGCTATTATGATCCCAATGGGAATATCACCCCGGATTCAGCCAATTACCTGCGGCTTGCAAAAAATCTTTTATCGAACAGGGGTTTTATGGTTCCCAGTTTTTATGCGCCCGAAGGGAAATCATTTTTCGCAAACTGGCCGGTAGGATATCCTGTTTTAATATTCATTGTTTCGAAGTTTTCAGGTGCTGGTATATTCCTGGCATCCAGGTTACTTAATATCCTCGTGGTAGTTTTGATTCTGTTTGTGTTTAAGAAAATCTTTAAAGGAAACGAACATTGGGCGGGATTAATATTTTTTACTGATACCAATATTTCATTATTAAGTTCAACCTGGTCGGAAATACCGTTCATCTTCTTCCTTCTTTGTACCGGCATTTTGCTTTACAAATGTGTAATGAATGAAGAAAAGCTGAAATGGTTCATCTTACTTTTCCTTTCCGGAACTGCACTTTTTATGATGCGGTATTTTGGGTTAATAGTCATCGGGATTATAGGTTTTGTGGCATTGACAAGCCTCCTGAAACATAGATGGCATCTTTCAGTTAAATTGATCATCGTGGCATCTTTGCAGTTAATCTTTGCAGGATTGTATATGTACCACAACAAAATTACTGCCGGAACATTTACCGGAGTTGCCAGGTTTGCAGAACCTGAACCGGTTTTTGATCTGTTGAAACAATTTACCATCGCAATAACAGGGGAATTGTCTTTTATAAAAAGAGGCCCTCCCCTGGTACTTACAGCATGTATGTTTTTACTTGCAGGGTTTTATGTCTTCAGCACAGGAAAGAAAAATTTCAAGGACGAAAAGCCCGATAATTTGTGGGTATATCTCTTTTTATCGGGATTGATATACTATGCAGGAATGATATTTGCCAGGTGGTTGTCCAGGTTTGATCCCCTGGGTCCCAGGTTATTGGGCCCCGGAACTTTTCTTTTGATTTTATCACTGTTCTCCTATTTACAAAGGAAACAGAAATTGAAGTTCATGAGTTCAAATATCCTGTATATTGCAATACTACTTACTCTGACCATAAATTATCTTCCTGCAAAGCTGGATACTATAAAATATATTTCTACCCGAAATCCGGATTTCAAAATACATGGTTATAGTGAGAATCTGAGGGGAATAACCGAAAGATATAAAGATGTTGAACCCCACAGTGTTGTACTGAACGGACCGGATCAGCTTTTTTATTTATATGATGACATTATACCAGCTGAATTTGCTTTCCGGAAATCTCTGGATGATAATTTAAACTACTTCGCCGACAAAAAGGACTGGAACATTTATGTCGATTTAAGCAATAATATTGATCCGGGGAAGATTGATGAAAGTTTTATCCCGATCATTGAAAACAACAAGGGCAAGGAGGTGGTCAGGATACGGTAGCCCTTCCTCCATGCTTCCGATTTTGATAATCGCTAGTGTGAATCCATCGAAAATATATAATCCCGAATTTATCATATGAAAAATCTTCTTTTCCTGATCATAATTATCTCTGCTTCACTGCTGACCGGTTGCAACAATAAGCGGCAGCCATCGGGATCATCGCGGCAGGCTGATGCGGAAATTAATGCCCAATGGTTCCATGACGCCAAGTTCGGCATGTTCATTCACTGGGGTCCATATTCCCTTCTTGGCGGGGAATGGAACGGCAAACAGGTGCCTGTCGGTGACAATGCAGAATGGATAATGAAAAACCTCAGGATACCCGTGTCAGAATACCGGGAAATTGCAAAAGGAATGAATCCTGTTAAGTTCAATGCAGAAGAATGGGTCAGCCTGGCTAAAAGCACCGGGATGAAATATATTGTCATAACGGCCAAGCATCACGACGGTTTCGCCATGTATCATTCGGGCGTCAGTAAATATAACATAAATGATTGGACACAATTCGGGCGCGATCCGCTGAAGGAACTCTCGGAGGCATGTGCCAAAGAAGGCATCAAGTTCTGTGTCTATTATTCACATCGGGAAGACTGGGAGCACCCGGGCGGATATGGAAATGACTGGGATTACGATAATGACTGGGGGTCAGATCTGTATGATCCTGACAAGTTCACGGCATATCTTGAGCAGAAGGCTGAGCCACAGGTCCGTGAGCTGCTCACAAACTACGGGCCGATTGGCCTCGTATGGTTCGACAGGGGTATGTATACGGTCGAACAGGGTTTGGAGTTTGTTAACCTTGTGCATCAGCTTCAGCCTGCAACTCTTGTAAACGGCAGGGTTGGACATTATGATAAAGAATGTATCGGAGATTACCAGAGCATGAGCGATAACGGGATGCCCCCCGGGGGAGTTGAAGAATACTTTGAAACTCCCATGACACTCAACCAGACATGGGGATACAGTAAATTCGATACTTTATGGAAAAGCCCTGAAACAGTCATAACCAGGCTGGTCGAAATTGTCAGCCGCGGAGGGAACTTTCTTCTTAACATAGGCCCGATGGGCAACGGTGAAATACCAGCAGCGACTAAGGAAATATTCAGGAATATTGCCCCATGGATTGAAAGAAACGCAGAAGGCATTTATGGAACGACTGCCAGCCCGTTTGGCGAGCTGCCATGGGGTCACTGCACGGTCAAAGGCGATATGCTCTATCTTTTTGTAAATAAATGGCCTTCGGACGGGTATCTTGTCCTCAAAGGCCTGCATAATAATGTCCTGTTTGCGGAATTGACCGGTGGCAAATTAAATCTTGAACGGAGACAGGAAGGCGACAGTGTGGTCATCAGGGTTCCCCTGGTAAAGCCTGATAATCCTTTTACTGTCATTTCATTAAAAATTGAAGGTTCACCGGTTGTTGACCCGCCTGTTATGAGACAGGATAATAATGGCAGGATAGTACTCGACTATCTTACAGCCAGTACTTCGGGCAATGCAGTAACGAGATTCAACAGGAAAGGAGGGTTTCACATATCCAAAATGACACGCACACAGGATTCGGTTCAATGGTTCTTCAATGTGAAAACACCCGGGAAATACAAAATATCAGTTATCTATGCCGCGCGTGAAGAATGGGAAGGTCAATTGTTTTCAATAAAAACCGGAAACATTGCTTTCAGCAGGCCGGTAATCTCTGCAGGCGGCTGGTACGAATACCGTGAGTTCCCTGTGGGATATACAAATATTACGAACCCCGGTTTGCATACACTCTCCCTCTCACCGGTAAAGGAAAGCGATAAAAACCTGATGTACCTTAAATCAGTGACGCTCATACCTGTAGAAGGGATAAAGAATGAAGGGTGGGGCGCTTCCAATAATTAATCTGATCGTGTAATTTATTGTTGTAACTTACCCACAATTGTCCCTCACCCGACTCAGGGAAGAGGGAATATGCATTTGGGCATTCAATTTGTAGCTTTTGACCTTAATGTGTTCAGCTTCTTAAACATTTCATTTGCCCCGTTTACAACAAATGTGGCATCAGAGCCACATGCTATGAATCTTATTCCCATCTCATGATATTTTATGAAATCATCCGGATTAAATAAGAGAATTCCCGTCGCTTTTCCCGCCTTTTCGGCAGAATTTACTGTTGCCCTTACAGCATCTTTAAACAGTGGATTATCAAACTGGCCAAAAATCCCAAGAGCCATCGACAGGTCGGCAGGTCCAATAAAAAGAATATCTATATTGTCGATTGCAGCTATTTCATCAAGGTGATTTAAACTTTCAGGAGTTTCAATCTGAATAATACCCAAAATGTTTTCTTTCGAGTTTTTCCAATAACTGTCAAAATTCTTGCTAAAACCAGTAGCACGAACCATTTTGGCTACTCCTCTTACCCCTTCAGGAGGGTATGACAACCCTCCGGCAAACTTCAATGCCTCTTCTGCATTATTGATCCTGGGGCACATTATTCCTTCCGCACCCAGATCCAGCATGCGATGAATCCTTTGCCGCTCAAAACTTTCTATTCTTATTAAGGTTGCAGCCTGGGTATGCTCCAACGCCTGCAACTGGTGAAGTACATCCGATTCTGAGCCTGCTCCATGCTCAAGGTCAATGAGCCCCCAGTCAAATCCACTTGATCCGATTATTTCTGCCGTCAATGGATTGCCAAGATTCAGCCAGCATCCAATCAATGTTTCCCCCTGCTTAAGTCTTTTTTTAAGGTTTTTCATGATAGTCAGTAATATACATTTCATTATAAATGTAGAAATAATTGCATCATGTAAATTAATTTAAGTTACTCTTCTTTTCGGATCAAATATGCCTTGACAAACATCATCAGGCATACGAAAATTGACTTGGGAAATTGGTTTAAAAAATTAATTTTGTAAGAACACCTCGTAAATAAATAAAAAAAATTAAAGAGTATGGGTCAATATTTCCGTAGAATAAGCCTGAATTTGAGGATAATCCTAATCCATTTTAATGAGCTTTAAATGAACTCTAAAAGCAACTCAACTGAAGAATCTAAGAAAAGCAATTTTCGATGGGTAATAGTGAGCATACTTTTCTTTGCGACTGCAATAAATTACGCTGACCGGACAGTACTTTCAATCGCAGGGCCGGCTTTGTCGAAGAGCCTGAATTTGAATTCTGTGTCAATGGGATACATTTTTTCGGCATTCGGATGGTCGTACGTTCTTGCACAGCTTCCCGGCGGATGGCTTTTAGACCGGTTTGGATCCAGGAAAATATATACTATCAGCCTTTTCGCATGGTCTTTTGTTACTTTCATTACAGGATTTACCGGTTTTTTAACAGGTTTGACAGCTGTTGTATTGCTGTTTGCATTAAGGTTCCTTTTAGGGATAGCTGAAGCTCCTGCATTTCCTGCCAACAGCAGAATCTCAGTAGCCTGGTTTCCTCCACGCGAAACCGGTACCGCAGCAGCAATATTTAATTCGGCACAATATTTTGCAACAGTACTTTTTGCACCGCTGTTAGGATTAATCGTTCACAGGTACGGATGGAAATATTCCTTTATTTTCATGGGGCTGGTGGGTTTTGTTTTTCTGATCGTCTGGCTCAAGTATGTTGATGCACCAAAAAAATCCAGGTATATAAATCAGGCTGAGCTCGACTATATAACAAAGGAAGGAGCGCTTGTAGATATGGATCAGAAAGTAAAGAGCAATAGTAATGATAACGACTCCCCAAAGTGGAAGTTCCTGGGTCAGCTGTTAAAAAGTCGCATGTTCATAGGTGTTTATATTGCTCAATACTGCATAAATGCAATCACTTTTTTCTTCATTACATGGTTTCCGGTTTATCTTGTGCAGGCCCGGGGAATGAGCATTCTTAAGGCTGGAATTGTCGCGGTGCTGCCGGCCCTTTTCGGTTTTGTAGGCGGGAATCTGGGTGGCATATTCTCAGATTATCTTTTAAAGAAAAGCAATTCTCTTTCCATCGCGAGAAAAGTTCCCATTGTTATCGGGATGCTGCTTTCGATGAGCATGATTTTGTGTAATTATACAGCTGTTGAATGGGTTGTGGTTACTTTTATGTCATTGTCATATCTGGGTAAAGGTATCGGAGCCCTCGGTTGGGCAGTCAATGCCGATACGGCACCAAAAGAAATAACAGGTTTAAGCGGTTCTCTTTTCAATACGTTCGGTAATTTGTCGAGTATCATCACGCCAATAATTATCGGGTACATAATAAAAATTACCGGATCGTTTAACTGGGCCCTGGTTTTTGTCAGCTTTCATGCTTTTCTTGCCATTATCAGTTATGTTTTCATTGTTGGAAAAATCAGGCGCTTCAACCTGATAAAGACATGATCATTAAAATAATCAATTTAAAGAAGTTAATATGTTAAAGATCGGTTTTATAGGTTTGGGCATTATGGGCAGACCCATGAGCAGAAACCTTATCAAAGCGGGTTACAAACTTGTTGTTCTCGATTTGAAGCAGAATGCAGTTGATGATCTTGTTTCCCTTGGTGCTGAGAAAGCAGCAACTCCACGGGAAATAGGAAAAAATTGTGAGTTCGTAATTACAATGTTGCCTAATTCACCGGAAGTTAAAGAAGTTGTACTGGGCGAAAACGGGCTGATAGAAGGATTACGGGCAGGATCCGTATTCATCGACATGAGTTCAATCTCTCCAATTGTAAGCAGGGAATTGTCTGAAAAGCTTGAAGAAAAAGGGGTGGAGATGCTCGATGCCCCGGTAAGTGGAGGTGAACCTAAAGCAATCGAAGGCACTCTTTCGGTCATGGCTGGAGGCAAAAAAGATATTTTTGACAAATGTTATCCATTGCTGAAGGCCATGGCATCATCCGTAGTTCATACCGGTGACCTGGGTGCCGGAAATGTAACCAAACTTGCCAATCAGATCATTGTGGCCCTTAATATAGCAGCAATGTCTGAAGCGCTGGTCCTGGCAACCAAAGCCGGAGTGGATCCAGAACTTGTTTACCAGGCTGTCAGGGGTGGCCTTGCGGGAAGCACTGTTCTGGATGCAAAAGCACCATTGGTGATGGAAAGAAAGTTTAATCCCGGATTCAGAATAAAACTCCACATCAAAGATCTGAGCAATGCCCTCGATACCGCACATGAGATCGGAGTTCCTTTGCCGCTCACAGCTGCTGTAATGGAAATGATGCAGGCACTTAAGGTGGACGGCATGGGCGAAAGTGACCATGGAAGCCTGATACGCTACTATGAGAAAATGGCGAAGACAGAAGTGAAAAGGTTAACGGAATGAGCATAGCAGACTTTAAAGGAGCGCCGGTAATAACTGAAATGTCGGTGATCCCGGTTGCCGGTTATGACAGTATGCTGCTTAATCTCAGCGGCGCCCACAGTCCTTTTTTTACACGGAATATTGTAATCTTAAAAAACAATGCCGGGCATACTGGTGTCAGCGAAGTACCAGGCGGGGAGCGTATACATCAGGTGCTTGAAGAATCAAAAATTTATGTAGTAAACAAAAATATTGGTTCTTATAACAGCATCCTCAACGACGTACGGCTACATTTCAGTGAACGGGATTCCGGCGGACGTGGAATGCAAACTTACGATTTGCGTGTTGCCATACATGCAATCACAGCAATAGAGACATCATTACTTGATCTTCTCGGACAACATCTTGGTGTGCCTGTTGCTGCCCTGCTGGGTGCCGGGCAGCAACGCAATAAAGTGGAAATGCTTGGTTACCTGTTTTACATTGCTGACAGGATGAAAACTGATCTGCCTTATTTGGATGGTTCGGATCATAACGATGACTGGCTGAGGTTACGAAGTGAGGAGGCGCTGACACCGGAAGGAATTGTCAGGCTGGCAGAGGCAGCACGGCAAAGGTATGGCTTTAAAGATTTTAAATTGAAAGGCGGGGTAATGTGCAGCAGTGATGAAATGGAATCGGTTCTTGCACTTCATGAAAAATTCCCCGAAGCCAGGATAACAATTGACCCAAATGGCGCCTGGTCACTCAATGAAGCAGTGGAATTATGCAGGAACAAGCATGATGTGCTTGCTTATGTTGAGGATCCGTGCGGCGCCGAAAATGGATATTCCGGACGCGAAATAATGGCAGAATTCAAAAAGGCAACAGGGTTACCTACAGCAACAAATATGATTGCCACCGATTGGCGTCAGCTTGGGCATTCAATACAATTGCACGCTGTTGACATCCCCCTGGCTGACCCGCATTTCTGGACAATGCAGGGAGCAGTACAAGTTGCCAGGATCTGCCACGAATGGGGATTAACATGGGGCTCACACTCCAATAATCATTTTGACATATCCCTGGCAATGATTGTTCATGCCGGAGCTGCAGCCCCGGGTAAAATCACGGCTCTTGACACACACTGGATATGGCAGGAAGGTCATGAACGATTGACCCGGGAACCGCTGAAAATTATTGACGGGATGATTTCTGTCCCTGACAAACCAGGCCTGGGAATTGATATTGACATGGATCAGATCGAAAAGGCAAATAAGCTATACATTAAAAAAGCGCTTGGAGCCCGGAACGATTCTGTTGCAATGCAATACCTCATACCTGGCTGGAAATTTGAGAACAAACGCCCATGCCTTGTCCGATGAATTAACAGTCTTTTAA
>DATGWQ010000081.1:0-12602 GCA_035299385.1 Bacteroidales bacterium
CCACGATGACCGATGATCGTCTCAGGACCCAGGACCCAGGACCCAGGACCCAGGACCCAGGACCCAGGACCCAGGACCCAGAACCCAGGACCCAGAACCCAGGATATTCAATCATTAATAAAGGAATATAGTTTCCTGATCTCCTCCGCCCACTTACTGTCATCCGGCGTTTCGATGATCAGCGGCATGTCATCGAACCTTTTGTCATTGACAAGCAACCTGAATGGCACCTCACCCAGCATGCCCAGTCCTATGTTTTCATGACGGTCGACCTTTGAACCGAGTCCTTTTTTCGTATCATTCATATGAATGCCTTTCAGGTACCTGAAGCCGACCACTTCGTCGAATTTCCTGAAGGTCTCGTTAAATGTCTCCCGCGTACGGATGTCGTATCCTCCTGAGAATACATGGCACGTATCGATACAAACTCCTGCGCGGGTTTTGTCTTCAATATTGTCGATTATAAACTTCAGCTGCTCAAATGTATACCCCAGGTTTGAACCCTGCCCGGCTGTGTTTTCGATCACTGCCGTGACGCCATTAGTTTTTTCGAGAGCCATGTTTATCGACATCGCTATTGCCTTCATGCATTCCTCCGATCCGATAAGGTTAAGATGACTGCCAGGATGAAAATTGAGCCTGTCGAGACCGAGCAGTTCGCATCTCGTCATTTCATCAAGAAAGGCATCACGCGATTTTTTAAGAATTTCTTCCCGCGGATTTCCTATATTTATCAGGTAACTGTCATGAGGCAATATCTGGAAAGGCCTGAAATCATAAATTTCACAATTTTTCCTGAATGCCTTTATGCTTTCAGATGTAAGTTGCCCGGAAAGCCACTGTCTCTGGTTTTTAGTGAACATCGCGAAAGCTTTCGCCCCTATTTTAAAAGCATTCAGAGGAGCATTCTCTATACCTCCCGCAATACTTACATGTGCTCCTATGTATTTCATTAAAAAGTTTTTCTGCGATTATATAATAAAACGTCAAAATACGGGTTTTCTCATCAAACAAAGTCACATACTTATTGTTTATGCTTTTATAAACAATCAGTATTCCGGCAGCTTTAGTCACCAGGAGCCGGTCTTTGTCATTATTATAACTATATCTTAAACAGATAATTATTAATTTTGTAAACAAAAGGAGAATCTATGGCTACCAACGACAACTTAACAGGACCGGCTTCAGGAAATGGAAAAACTCCGGTTGGAATGATTGCGACATCAATAATTCTCGGGTTATTGCTTATATTCCTGATCTTCATGTATTTCGATCAGAGACACAAGAGGGTGGAGATGGAATCGGCCCTGACAGAGGAGAAAGATTCACTCGCCAATGTGCTCAGGGGAATGGTTCATGCATACGATACGATGAAGACCAACAATGATACGCTTAACGCTGGCCTTCAGCGTGAAAGGTCACGCATTGTGAATCTGCTGTCTATAAATGCTTCGAACGTCCAGCTGATCAAAAGGTACAAGGGTGAAATTTCCACAATGAGGGAAATTATGAAAAGCTACATAGTGCAGATTGATTCCCTGAATACAAGGAATAAGGTACTATACTCGGAGAACACGGAGATCAGGTCGCAGATGAATGAGATGCGAAACATCAATACGGAGCTGTCGCAGGCCAGGGAACAGCTCTCCTCTACTGTGGAGAAGGCTTCCGTTGTTATGGCAACCAATATTAATGCGACGTCACTGAACAAGAATGGAAAGGAAACCAAAAGGCTCAACTATCTCGATAAGCTGCGTGTCTGCTTCCTGATCAGGGCCAACCCTGTAGCTTCATCCGGCACCAAAGATGTCTACCTGAGGGTTCTCCGGCCCGATTCACTTGTGATAACCAGCAGCGCCGACAATATCTTTGAATACAAAGGAAACAAGCTGGTCTTTTCTGCAACAAGGCAGGTCGATTACATGAATGAGGATGTGGAAGCATGCATATTCGTCGATAATAACGGTGATTTTATACCGGGAAATTATGCAGTTGAGCTCTACATGGATGACAATATTATCGGTCAGACGACATTTGCGCTGACCAAGAGATAGAATCTCAGGGCATCATCAGTTCGGAGATAATATTGTCAGATATCATTTTACCCTGGTTCGTGAGCACCAGGGTATTTTTTTCCTGTTTCAGCAGTCCGTAGCTGACAAATTTTGCAGAAAGGTTTACAACATAATCATACCCTTCCTTCTCGAAAATGCTCTCTACATAGTCAAGGTCAATGCCCCACATGGTTCTCAGGGAAGTCATTATATACTCATTGAACTTTGTTCTCTGGTCAAGCTCTTCGATTTCGAAATCAGCTTCACCCCTGCTTACTGCTTTAATATAACCTTTCAGGTCACTTTTATTCCACTGGCGCGAATAACCGTTGAAAGAATGGGCAGAAGGCCCAAGTCCGATATAAGGCACCTGCTTCCAGTAATTGCTGTTGTGCTGTGAAAAATAACCGGGTTTCCCAAAATTGGAAATTTCATACTGGATGAATCCCTCCTTTTCTGTCCTGGTCAGCAATGTATTGAAAAGTATGGTGCTAAGATCTTCATCCACTTCCGTCAGCAGGCCTTTTTCCTTCATTTTGCCGAAAACAGTTCCATTCTCTATTGTGAGGTGATATGCCGACAGGTGTTTTATATCGAATGTGAAAGAATAATCGAGGTTCGACTCCCATTCTACAGGGCCCATCCCTGGAATTCCGTAAATAAGGTCAATTGATACGTTGCTGAAACCCGAATCGAAACAATCATTGAGAGCTGCTACTGCCCTTGCAGAATCATGACGCCTGTTCAGCATCTTAAGATCTTCGTCCCGCCAAGACTGGACACCCATGCTTATGCGGTTGATTCCTATATTCCTCAGACCCGTGAGATAATCCCTGTTGATGTCATCCGGATTGACTTCGATCGTCACTTCAGCCTTTTCGTCAACAATGAACTGTCTTCTCACAGTTTCCATTATTTCGCCGAGGTCTTTCAATGAAAATACTGAAGGTGTGCCGCCGCCAAGGTAAATGGTATTCACCTTTTCCGTTCCGAGATATTCTTTCCTGAGCGAGATCTCCTTTAGGACAGCCTGGATGAATGCGGAAGTATCCGGGGGTGAAATGAGATGATAGAAATCACAGTAAAAACAAAGTTTCCTGCAAAACGGTATATGTAAATAAACTCCTGCCATTCTTTATCTCAAATAAATTTATGACATTCCCGGCATTTATTGCTTATTTTGAAGCAAATTTATAACATGATCCGCAAGAATATATTCTCTATACTCATTGCCATTGTCATATTGTACCTGAGCCTGGCCAACTCGCACAATTTTGACAAGGTACACCTGAATATTCCTTTTGCGGACAAACTGGTTCATTTCGGGATGTATTTTTCACTAATGACTTCCCTGTGGATCGAGAACAGGAACAGGATCAATACCCGTATGGATATATTGGTTCTCAGCCTGATACCTTTCATTTACGGGATTCTTATGGAAATCCTGCAGTACTTCACTATATCACGAAGTCCAAGTCTCGCAGATGCAGCTGCTGATACTGCAGGGATTGTCGTTTCTTTGATAATATGGATGATCGTCAGGCGGTCCAGGATTGCTAAATCTGAATAAGTTCTGACGCCCCTGTCACTGCAACAAGCTCAGCGATAGTTTTCTTCCTGAACAGCTGTATCAGTTCCTGCCTTATCCTTTCATAGTCCTGGTGGAGCGGGCAGAATTTCTTATGATTCCGTTTGCCTCCGCACGGACCGCTGTGCATTACACAGTTTGTAAAGAATTCATCGCCGTCGATTGCCCTGACGATCTCGATAAGCCGTGTTTTTTTAGGGTCCTTCATAAGTGAAAAACCACCGTGGGGTCCTTTGTTCGAAAGCAGTATTTTTTCCTTGACGAGCTCCTGGAGGATCTTGGCAAGAAAAGGCGTGGGAAGCTTAAGGTCTTCGCTTATCTGCTTAATACCGGTCAGTCCGGATTTCCGCGGCCGGCTTGCAAGATAAATCACTGCCCTGATCCCGTACCTGCAGGAGTTGGAAAGCATTTCAGTAGATTTTAATTGATATCTTGTCTATGCGCCCCTTATGCCTTCCTCCTTCAAAAGGAGTGTTCAGAAAAGTCTTTACGATAAGATAAGCTTCTGATTCATTTATGAACCTGGCAGGAAGAGCGCAGATGTTCGCATCATTATGGGCTCTCGCAAGCCTGCTTATCTCCTCGTTCCAGCAAAGCGCGCTTCTTATTCCGGGATGCTTGTTAACCACCATGTTTATCCCGTTTCCCGTGCCGCATATTGAAATGCCGGTTTCATATTCACCCTGCGAAACCGCTTCAGCAAGAGGATGTCCGTAATCAGGATAATCAACGGCCTCTTCGGTAAAACTCCCGAGATCCTTCACTTCAAACTTTTCCGAAGCCAGGTAATTAATCAGTTTCTGCTTCAGATGAAATCCTGCGTGATCCGATACAATAGCTATCTTATTATTTTTCAATGTGTTTTTGTATATTTTATAAGTAAAACTGATTGATGATGCAAAATAACAACAATTAAAGAAT
Source organism: Bacteroidales bacterium (assembly GCA_035299385.1). GTDB lineage: Bacteria > Bacteroidota > Bacteroidia > Bacteroidales > VadinHA17 > LD21. The sequence goes on from DATGWQ010000081.1 coordinate 4,564, forward strand.
TAAAGAAAAATATATTCCGAACTCTTTATCTGATTCCGGATTGCGGAAGAAGAATAAAACGCAAAGGACGCAAAGTGAATTACGCAAAAGACGCAGAATTGTAATCAGTAATATTTCTTCTGCGTTCTTTGCGAATGTTGGTCATGTGCGTAAGGAAATTTGCGCTCCTTGCGTTTAAATTTTTCTTTGTTCATAACCCTGCTGAAAACACTGGTAATAAAAATTCCAAAACTGGCTTTTTTCAACAATTCGGCCCGTGAATGCACCCTTGAATTAAGAACAGATTAAGTTTTCAGAAAAAGAAGACCAGATATTAACCTGAAATTAACCCTTAAAAGCTGTATTTTTGTGTTCTGATCATTATCAACATTCTGATCTTAACAATTGTTAATTGTGAGACTAAATTGCTGATATTCAAAAACGGTATGTTTTTTGACCCTGTTGATAATCTGTTTGTATGCGTTTGAAGATGAGAAAAACAATAAAAATCAACTTTATGTTTGAACAGTATTAACAGGCTATTATCACCATCATTAAGAAATTTTAATTTTTACTTAATGAATATTTAATGTTGTTGAAATCCATCCCCGATCAAAACACTGCTTCATTTGTAAGGACAGGATTATTAAGTTTACATAAAAGTTTCGATGAAGAATGACTGAAAGAATGAATATCGATTATATAGCCGAAATACAGAGACTGAAGAAAAGCAAAAATGCTATCATACTTGCTCATTATTACCAGACAGGTGATATACAGGATATAGCCGATTTTGTTGGTGACAGCCTTGCTCTCTCACAGAAAGCAGCTTCAAACTCTGCCGACATAATCGTGTTTGCAGGAGTGAAGTTCATGGCTGAAACAGCAAAGATCCTTTCACCGGAAAAAAAAGTGCTCCTTCCTGACCTTAACGCTGGGTGTTCCCTGGCTGATTCATGCAAACCTGGGGATTTCAGTGAATTCCTTGAGCAGAATCCCGGCAGGACAGTGGTGACTTATGTAAATACAACCGCAGAGATAAAGGCTTTGTCAGATATAATCTGCACATCTTCAAATGCTGTTCAGATAATAGAATCACTGCCGCCGCATGAAAAGCTGATATTTGCACCCGACAGGAACCTGGGTAATTATGTCCTGAACAAGACAGGCAGGGATATCGTAATCTGGAATGGTACATGCCATGTTCATGAGGAATTTTCTCTTGAAGCAATATTGAAGCTTAAGAAAGAAAACCCGGGAGCAAAGATTATCGTACATCCGGAATGCGAGCTTCCTGTGAGGATGGTGGCAGATTATATCGGATCCACAGCTGCATTGCTTAAATTCACCAAAACAGACAGTACTAATACTTACATAGTCGGAACAGAACCGGGCATAATACACCAGATGAAAAAAGAAAATCCGTCAAAGGTGTTCATACCGGCTCCTCCGAGGGACTCGACTTGCGGTTGCAGCGAATGCAGCTTCATGAAGCTCATTACTCTTGAAAAGATCTACAGGTGTCTTCTTGAAGAAAAACCTGAGATAAAGGTGAGAGAGGAAATATTATCCAGGGCAAGGAAGCCCATACAAAAAATGATGGAGATTTCGGAAAAACTAGGTCTCTGATTATGAAAAAGTCATACTGTTTTTTGCTGCTTTTCTTTCTTGCAGGAATCATTAAGGCCCAGGAAACTTCAATAAAAGATGGCTATACGGTCTTCAAATATCCGAACGGAACCGTCTCCAGCGAAGGTATGATAAAAGATGGCAAACCGGAAGGCTACTGGAAAAGCTACTATGTGACAGGCATTCTCAAATCAGAAGGAAAACGTACTAACCATATGCTCGACAGTATCTGGCTGTTTTATGACCAGACAGGGGAGCTCACGGAGAAGATAAACTATCTCTATGGAAAGAAGAACGGGTGGTACTATAAGTACCAGAGAGATCCTTCCGTGGGAACCTATGTTTATTCACAGGAGCTCTATGCCGGGGACAGGAAAGAAGGGACAGCGACAATCTTTTTTCCTGACGGGAAGGTCAGGCAGACAGTTTCATATAACGAGGGCAAAAAAGAAGGGCTTTCAAAGGAATTGGATCAGAACGGGAATGTCATAACCTTGCTTGAATATCATAATGATTTCCTCGTAAGCAGGGACAGGATCAACAGGGTGGATACCAAAAAGATGAAGCAGGGGCCCTGGAAGGAATTTTATGCAAGCGGGAAGATCAAATCTGAATCCACTTATGCCGATGACCTGCTGAATGGATACTATAAGGAATACGATGAAAAGGGAAACCTTACTCTTACGACTCTTTACGAAAAAGGAGCAATCGTAAAATCAAATGTTGAGGATAATTCCGATATAGAAGTTGTAAATAAGTATGATGATGCCGGAAAACTAATATACACCGGTCCCTACAGGGAAAAAATTCCTGTCGGTGTCCATCGGCAGTTCGGTCCCGACGGTAAGGTCATCAACGCTTTCAGGTATAATGACAACGGCACTCTTCTTTCCGAAGGCATTGTGGATGAAGGAGGCAACTCGAATGGTAAATGGAAGGATTTCTATCCTGACGGGAAAATAATGGCGGAAGGACAGTATACTGATAACAGGAGGTCAGGACAATGGAAGTATTACAATATCAGCAGCAAAGTCGTGCAGACAGGAAACTTCAATGCAGGACGGCCTGACGGCTTATGGAAGTGGTATTACGATGACGGATCTTTGCTCAGGGAGGAAGAATATTTCCAGGGTGAAAGGGAAGGCGGTTATACGGAATATTCCCCTGATGGAAAGGTAATTTCACAGGGTGAATATGTTGCCGGAGAAAGGAATGGTCCCTGGAAATACAACTCCGGCGACTATACTGAAGAAGGAAATTACATCACCGGGCTGAAGGATGGACTCTGGAAAGCTTATTATGCTAACGGTAAACTTAAATTCAAAGGCAACTTTATACAGGGAAATCCGGATGGTTTGCAGACTTATTATTATGAGGACGGAAGGGTGAAGGAAGAGCAGAATTATGATAACGGTATCCGCGATAAAACCTGGAAAAAGTATGATGAGGAAGGCACTGTAATACTTGCAATTGCATACAGAAACGACATTGAAGTGAGCATAAATGGCGTCAGAATAAAACTTCCGGAAAGCGATGTAAAACTGATAAAATAGTTTTACTTTGCCTTCCATGGAAGAAAGCCAGAATATCAGGAAAGAAATAGCCTCTTTAACCGACCGCGAATTTGAAAGGCAGCTCAGGCCTCTGACTTTCACCGATTTCAAAGGTCAGAAGCAGGTGCTTGAAAACCTGGTGGTATTCGTAACTGCTGCAAAGCAAAGAGGTGAATCTCTCGACCATGTTCTTCTGCATGGTCCTCCCGGCCTGGGAAAAACCACGCTTGCAGCAATAATCGCAAATGAGCTTGGGGTAAACCTGAGGACGACCTCCGGGCCGGTGCTTGATAAACCCGGCGATCTTGCCGGCCTCCTGACAAACCTCCAGGAAGGAGATGTGCTGTTTATAGATGAAATACACAGGCTCAGCCCTGTCGTGGAGGAATATCTTTATTCGGCAATGGAGGATTTCCAGATCGACATAATGATCGATAAGGGCCCGAGCGCAAGAAGTGTTCAGCTTACACTCAATAATTTCACTCTTATCGGCGCCACCACAAGATCGGGCCTTCTCACAAGTCCTTTGAGGGCCAGGTTCGGAATTAAATTCCACCTTGAATATTACGACTATGACATTCTTACAGGCATCATTAAAAGGTCGGCAGGCATACTTAACATAAATATAGATGATACAGCTGCTTCTGAAATAGCACGACGCAGCAGGGGCACGCCAAGGATTGCAAATGCTCTGCTGCGAAGGGTAAGGGACTTTGCACAGGTGAAAGGCTCTGGAGAAATAGACCTCGGGATTACAAAGTATGCTCTTGCAGCTTTAAATATAGACCAGCATGGTCTGGACGAAATGGATAACAGGATCCTTGCTGCGATTATCGATAAATTCGGTGGCGGACCCGTGGGCGTCACAACAATATCGACGGCAGTGGGAGAGGAGAGGGGAACAATCGAGGAAGTCTATGAACCATTCTTGATAAAAGAAGGCTTCCTCAAAAGAACACCCCGCGGCAGGGAAGCCACGGAACACGCCTATCGGCACCTGGGAAAACAATTCCGAAAACCCCTGAACGGAACACTATTTTAAGTGCACCAGGGTGTGCTAGAGTGCCTAAAGTCCGCAGAGTTGCAGGTACTCTAAATACTCTAGGCACTTAGTTAAACACGTTGCTTATCTTCTCCAGTCCCTTAATATTCAAAATCTTTATCTTCCTGCCGTTCAGCTCGACCATCTTGTCTGTCTTGAATTCCGAAAGCAGCCTGATCACAGATTCTGTTGCTGTTCCGACAATATTGGCAAGTTCCTCACGTGTAAGGGAGATATTAAGGAATTGGTTCTGGTCAAGCCCGAACTCGTTGACAAGGAGGATAAGTATTTCCGCAAGCCGTTCCCTCACGGTCTTCTGTGCAATGTCCGTGATAAATGAATTGGCTTCACCGAGCTCATGGCATGCGAGCTTTAGAAGTTCAAGCGAGAATTCGGAGTTTTCCTTGGCAAGATGGATAAGAACCTCCGACGGGATAAAACACACCTGGCAATCGTCGATCACTTTTGCCGATGTGCATGCAAGCTCGTTGCTGAGCACGCTCCGGTAAGCAATAAAATCCCCCTTCTTGGCAAACCTTATTATCTGCTCCTTGCCGTCAAAGCCGGTCTTGAATACTTTTATTATCCCGCTGCCTATACAATAGAATCCGCTTATCCTGCTGCCTTCGTGGTAAAGAATTTCACCACGCTTGTAAGTACGGTATTCCTTCTGGTAGTTGAGCATCTCGGTTTCCTGCTCAGACAGGTACCTGAAAAGGGAACCGGAATTGAAGGCACATTTGCCGCATAAAGGTATATCTAAATCTTGCTGTTTCATTATCAGGGAAAATTTAGCGCAAATATATTATTTTAAACATATTAAAGCATCCCTAAAATGATGTTTTGAACTGTTCCAGAAACCTTATGTCATTTTCAAAATACAACCGGAGATCGTTCACCTGGTATTTCAGCATTGCAAGGCGCTCGATTCCCATTCCGAATGCAAAGCCGGTATACCTGCTGCTGTCGATGTTGCTTGCTTCCAGAACATTGGGGTGAACCATTCCGCAGCCCAGGACTTCAAGCCAACCTGTGTATTTGCATACATTGCAGCCTTTGCCGTGACATATTTTGCATTCGACATCCATTTCGGCGGAGGGTTCCGTAAACGGGAAGTATGAGGGCCTGAGTCTTATCTCGGCATCCTTTCCGAACATTTCCCGCGCAAAGAACAACAACGTCTGTCTCAGGTCTGCAAACGAAACATTTTCGTCAATGTAAAGACCTTCTACCTGGTGGAAGATGCAATGAGCCCTTGCAGATATCGCTTCGTTTCGGAACACCCGACCCGGTGAAATCGTCCTGATCGGTGGTTTCTGATTTTCCATTACACGCACCTGTACCGGTGAAGTATGAGTGCGGAGCAGAATGTCGGCAGGATTTGAATCCTCCGATGACAACCTTGAAATATAGAATGTATCCTGCATGTCCCTGGCAGGATGCTCAGGAGGGAAGTTGAGCTTTGTAAAAACATGGTTGTCGTCTTCTATCTCGGGCCCTTCTGAAATAATAAACCCTATCCTGCTGAAAATGCTTATTATCTCGCTTCTGACTATGGAGATAGGATGCCTCGATCCAGGCTGATAGGGATATGCAGGCCTTGTAAGATCACCTTCTGAAGCCTTGCTGTCAGATGATGATAATGATTCCTTAAGCGTATTGAATTTCTCCTGGGCCGATTGTTTAAGCTGGTTAAGTATCTGCCCGACCACCTTTTTTTCCGCAGCAGGAACATTCCTGAATTCGTCAAAAAGATCAGAAATGATACCTTTCTTACTAAGATATTTCAGCCTGAATGATTCAAGCTCATCGGGAGATGATACTGATGCTGATGATACTTCATTCAGCAGGTCTTTTATTTTTTGAAGCATTAATCTCTCTTTCTCAATTATTACTAATTTTCACTTTCAGGATCCTGACGTCGGTGACAGGCTTGTCGTTGCTGTCGGTCTGAACAGCTGCTATCTTATCCACAACATCGAGACCTTCTATAACCTCTCCGAACACAGTGTAGGTTCCGTCAAGCCGAGGTACGCCTCCTTCACTTTGATAAACAGCACGGTGATCATCGGGAATTTTGATATCCTTGTGTGAGGTCAGATAGGCAAACATTTTCATTGAAGCAATTTCCTGGACTTCGCCGCCGGTGAGAGGCTTACCCGATTTTACCGCACTGTCCGAAGCTTCTTTAAGGAATTTGGTAAATACAGCCTGCTTGAGGTTGCTGTTCATGGCCTGCTCCATGCGTGTGAGCTCTTCATCGGAGAGTTTTTTACCCTGGACGATATAGAACTGTGTGCCGGAGGACCTCATATCCGGGTTGACGTCATTACCTTCGCGGGCTGCTGCAAGCGCACCCTTTCTGTGGAAATATTCAGGTCTGAATTCTGCAGGTATCGTGTAAGTGGAAAGGGAATCATGAAGGCCTTCACGATTCGTCTTTGTGGCCGGATCGCCCGCCTGTATCATGAAATTCTGAATAACACGATGAAAAGAGATTCCGTCAAAGAAGCCTGATTTGACAAGTTTTATAAAGTTGTCGCGGTGTATTGGAGTTCCGTCATAAAGCTTCAGCTTGATATCACCCATTGATGTTTTCATCAGAACAGTGGTATTGTTGTCATTGCCTCCCGGGGATGCACATGATATGGCAGCTGAAAGAATAAGAAGCAGAAAAGCGCGTTTTAAAACAATGTTCATGAATTCAGTTGTTTGGTTAATAACACTATGCATTAACGGAAACAAAGATATTTAACTTATGTGAAAATACAGATCACTTGATAATTTATATGTCCGAAATAGGCATTTAAGGTATATTTGCAGGGATTTTGGTCAATGTAACAGTATGAAAATAAAAATTATTAACAGATCCAGGCATAACTTGCCGGCATACTCGACACAATTGTCAGCCGGGATGGACCTGAGAGCTTTTCTCGATGAGGATATAACTCTTAAACCACTCGGAAGAGCTCTTGTAAAGACAGGACTGTTCGTTGAAATACCGGAAGGTTATGAGGCACAGATAAGGCCCAGAAGCGGCCTGGCAATAAATAAGGGTATAACAGTGCTGAACTCGCCGGGAACAATTGATGCCGATTACAGGGGAGAAATTTGCGTGATACTGGTTAATCTTTCTTCTGAGGAGTTTGTTGTACGCGATGGCGAAAGGATCTGCCAGATGATTATTGCGAAACATGAAAAAGCAGAATGGGTTGAAGTTGAAAATCTGATTGAAACAAAACGGGGCACCGGTGGTTTTGGTCATACAGGGAAGGAATAATATGAAGAAATTATCGATATCGTTATTAATTATTTTCGTTCTGATAGTTGCCTCATGCACAGAAAAGTTTGCACCTTCTGCAAGCCAGGCCGGAAAAGTCAGGTTCGATTCTGCTGCATATGACAGGATTTATGTTGAGGCTATCAAGCAAAAGCTGATGGGAAATGCTGGAGATGCGTTAAAATATTTCGAACAGAGTATCAAGATCAATCCGGGAAGCGATGCATCCTGGTACCAGATGGCTCAGATACTGGCAAATTCAGGTGATACAAAAAATGCAAGGAAATATGCGTTGAAAGCAACGGAGCTCGATAAGAATAACCTGTGGTACATAATGATGCTTTCACAGCTGTATTACCAGGACAGAAATCTCGACAGTGCTATAATATGGCAGGAAAAGGCTGCAAGGATTTTTCCGGAGAATGAAAATCTTCAGCTTGCCCTGGGAAACCTGTATATAGAAAATAAGAATTATGCTAAAGCAAATGCCATTTTCGAAAGTTTTGACAAAGAGTATGGAGTAAATGAAACTTCGACATTATTGTCAATTAAAAGC
>DATGWQ010000082.1:0-1733 GCA_035299385.1 Bacteroidales bacterium
TAAATTGCCAATCCGCCCGGGACCGATTTATCAACTTCCAGTCTTATATTCATCGTCCTTGAAGCAGGATCAATCGCTTTGAGCGGAACAGTCGTCTTCACAAGATACCCGTAAGAGCCGGCTTCATAAAGCTTATTGTCCTTTGGCTGCGAGAACCATGAGAGTATGCCCCGGTGATCTGCAGGGTCATCCTCGAGGAACCAGGTTCCGGTCGCAATGCCATTCACTTTAACACTTACTGCCGAGGGATATTTGAACTCATCCGTCATCGGGTAGGAATTGGGATTGCGGCTGTTGTCGAAGGTGCCTCCTCCCCTCATATAGTCCCCAGCCATGCTCTTCGCATCAGACCGGTCTTTCCCGAACAACTGTTTTGCCGAAGCCTCGAACATAAAAGTGATGCTGTTCACTTTTGAAAGGTCAACATTTGCCGGTATCTGCACCTGGTATTCAAAGTACCCCGAACCGGCCCCGTTAACTTTTAACCCGCCGAGCACATTCCATTGTTTCTGGCTCCAGTCCGAAGAGGTAAAAGATGATGGTTTGAAGGTGACTATGTTGAGGTTCTGCTCCTCCCCATTTGGGGATGCCGGGAGGGGCAATTTTCCTTCAACAACGAATGAAACAAAATTATGATGAAGCGCCTTGCCTGCAGCATTCTCCAGTGTCAGCCTCAGTATGGCAAGACCAGGTTTATCAGGCATTTTTACCTGGAGGCTTTCCAGGTCGTTGAAGCTCCACGGCTGGTACTGAACATTCTTTACACCGGAAGAATACTGCCCGAAACGGCCAAGCTTATCCCATCCGACCAGTTCAGTCCTGAGATACAATGTATTACCAAGGTCATCATCTGTGAGGAATGAAGTATACAGAGGCACTGTCACGGTTTCACCGGTTTTGACGCTCCTGCACAGGTCGCCCCTGGTCGCTACATATACATAGCTGTGAAGGTCATTCAATGTCATACCGGGAACGATATCTTCAAGGCCTGTGAATTTGTTTGTACGGTCGAATTTATAATAGCCGTTCCACTCATTTATAACATCATGGTGTTCAGTATAAAGCCAGCCCGCTACTTTCGGATGCAGCCTCATCTCGTTCATCATTATATGGTAATCCCAGCTCCAGTCGACATCACCGGTGCTTCCCGTGTAACCCCACACATTGCCGCATTCGCTGTTTATCATGGGCTCTATTCCCTGCTTGTTTTGCCCGATATAGTTCCAGCCTGATCCGTCAAAGGTCGAATCAACTGCCTTGTCGAGGAAATCTTTCCATTTATACCCCGGAAGATATGCGTGCCAGCTGTTGATGTCTGTGACGACATGGTCATAGTTGCAGGCTGAATTATCCTCAACAAGCCTTGAAGGATCAAGCTGCTTTGCCAGATGATACATGTCTGCGACCCACTTTTGTGTTTCGGGCAGGTATCTTCTCTGCTTTTTCTCCTTGTTTACAGTGGTAAAAAGGCCCCAGGTCTCATTAAAAAGAACCCACTGGAATATTGCGGGATGATTATAATCCCTGTCAATCAGGCCCCTCATTGCGACTTCCCATTCCTTTCTCATCGCCTCATCGGGCTCACCCCAGGAATTGGGGACGTCAGCCATTATCAGGAGGCCAAGCTTGTCAGCCCAGTATAATTTTCTGGGTATCTCAACCTTGATGTGGATCCTGTTCCCGTTAAGTCCGATCTTCTTGGAATTCAGAATTTCATTTTTCATGAATTCATC
>DATGWQ010000083.1:0-13310 GCA_035299385.1 Bacteroidales bacterium
CACTGGTGATCTAAAAAACCCATGGATATTCTACCGATATGTCATGCCTACGGCACTGTTGAATTTTTCAGTTATGGAATTTTCAGCTGTCCCGAATGGACAATATATTGGTAGAATAAATGAAACGCATGTTGTTTTCAATTCCCGTAGGACAATATATTGGTAGAAAATGATCGAATAGGTTAACCAGTCCCACAGGGACGTAATAAAAATTCAACCTGCCCAAGGCACATAAACTGACAGAGAAAACTCTGTGGTTCTCTGTGGTTCCCTGTGGTACTCTGTGTAACCAAAAAGATTATTTTATATTTTTGACAAAACCCAAAACCTGACGTTTATGAAAAGCCGCATTTCAAAAACCCTGACCGCGATTGCTTTATTGTTAATTTTTTCACAATCCTCTTTCTCCCAGCTTCCGAAGGAAACGGAGCAGCAGAAAGCTGACCGTCTGAAATGGTGGACCGATGCACGTTTTGGCATGTTCATCCACTGGGGACTGTATGCCCTCCCAGCGCGTCATGAATGGGTAAAAAACCACGAACGTCTGACCAATGAGCAGTACCAGAAGTATTTTGAAATGTACAATCCTGACCTCTATAATCCGAAGGAATGGGCAAGGATGGCAAAGGAAGCAGGGATGAAGTATGTCGTCCTTACTGCAAAGCACCATGAAGGCTTCTGCAACTGGGATTCAAAATATACCGACTATAAATGCACCAACACGCCTTTCGGCAGGGATGTGATAAAGGATTATGTTGAGGCTTTCAGGGCTGAAGGACTGAAGGTCGGCTTTTATTATTCACTGATCGACTGGCACCATCCTGATTTTACCATCGACAGGAACCATCCGCAGAGGCAGGACAATGAGGCAAATTATGCGACGCTCAATAAAGGAAAGGATATGTCGCGTTATCGCCAGTACATGAAGGACCAGGTGACGGAATTGCTGACCAACTATGGTGAGATAAGCATTATCTGGTTCGATTTTTCATATCCGGGTAAGAATGGGAAAGGCCGCGATGACTGGGATTCCGAAAATCTTCTGAAGCTCGCACGCAAGCTTCAGCCAGGCATTATCGTCGATGACCGCCTCGACCTGAAAGATGTTGAAGGAGGATGGGATTTCACCACGCCCGAGCAGGTCAAGGTCACCAAATGGCCGGAATATAATGGCAAAAGAGTCCCCTGGGAAACATGCCAGACATTCTCCGGATCGTGGGGCTATTACCGCGATGAAACAACCTGGAAAAGTCCCGCACAATTGCTCGAGCTTCTCATAGAATCAGTGAGTAAAGGCGGCAACCTTCTCCTTAATGTCGGTCCGACCGCAAGGGGTACATTCGACCAGAGGGCACAGGACAGGCTCGATGCAATGGGAAAATGGATGAAATTAAACAGCCGTTCAGTTTATGGCTGCACTGAAGCACCCGCAGAATTCACTGCACCTGATAACACACTTCTGACTTATAACCCGGCTACAAAAAGGCTTTATATCCACATGCTGGCCTATCCTATGGGAAACATAACACTCACCAACTCAGGGGATAAAATAAAATATGCGCAGTTCCTGCACGATGCATCTGAAATCAGGTACAGGGCAGGGAACGGCGACAGCAAGAATGATGTGACCTTCAGTCTTCCGATCCTGAAACCTGATGTCGAAATCCCTGTTCTGGAAGTGTACCTGAAATAATGAGATGGCTTTGGATTTTAATGTTTCTTGCACCTGGCATAATTACTGATGCCCAGGAAAAAAATACTTTTTTCATTGGCTCCCAGGCACATTACGGATTCATTATTGCACATTCCGATTCCATAGCGGCTGCTTCTCATACAAACCCGACCGGAATCGAAATTGATCTGAACTGGCTTCATACAAATTATGACAGCTGGAAGGTCTTCAGGCATTATAACATTTCAGGAATACAGCTCGGCTACTATAATTATGGCAGCCCTGATATTGTCGGCAAATCATATTTGCTTTCATTTTACACTGAGCCGATCCTGTCTAGAGGAAACAGGTATTATTTTTCTGTCAGGGCAGGTGCAGGAATTTCATACCAGACGAAGGTATTTGATTTTGTGACTGATACTTTAAATAAATTTTTCAGCACAAGGCTTGCTTTCCCCCTGAACCTGTCGGCACGATTCAGGTACAGGCTTTCTCCGGAACTTTATCTAACAGCTTCTGCCGTTTATAATCATATCTCAAACGGGGCAGTGAAAGTGCCTAATTTTGGCATTAATTTTCCAACGGCCGCCCTGGGACTGGAATATTTTCCAAAACAGCTTCCGGCATTCGATCAAGGTTATACACCTTCAGCTTCAGGGAAAATGAGGCAACAATACTTCCTGGTGCAGATGATCGAAGGATATAAATGGGTTTATGGTGAAGCGACCTGGTCGTATGGGTTGGGAATACGGTATGGCATGCAGCTCAGGAATTATTACGCCCTTAATGCCGGAGCCGAGCTTCTGCTCGATGGAAGCATTAAAAGGATGCGTTCGGTACTGGAAAGATCTTTTGACTACAAGCGTTTCGGGCTGACGTTCGGACAGGATTTCATTTTGGGGAAGATCACTTTCTCCCAGATGCTAGGGGTTTATCTCTATAGCCCGTATAAGCCCAAACATCCTGTTTACCAGAAATATGAGCTTTCATATAAGATCATCAAACCGCTGAATGCAGGCATATACCTGAAGGCTCACACGAGCGACGCGGATATGTTCGGGTTTATGGTGAATTTCTATTTCCGTAAATAAGAATTGTTACACAGAGGACCACAGAGAACCACAGAGCTTCACAAAGTTTAATTTAATATTCCTCTGTGTAACTCTGTGTCTCCTCTGTGCAACTCTGTGTAACTTTTATCTTAATGCTTCCTCCAGTTTATTCAGCAGCGGCTGAACAGAGATCTTCGATCCTGTGGCTCCAACCATCCACTGCTGCGGGGTAAGTCTTCCCTGGCTGAACATCCTGTCGATCTCTGCCGGGAGGTTCTTACCTTTAAGAAACTCTTCAATCTGGAACTGTACAATATGCCCGTAAGAATAATTGGCCAGGTAAAGAGGCGCATCCACCATATGGGAATATATTGCGAGAATGGGTGAATCCTTAACTCCAAGAACAGGTGCGAAATAGGTATTCCAGGTGTCTTTCGCTATCGCGGTAACTGCCTCTTTAAGCTCGGCAGGCGTTGCATCAGGATTCTGGTACATCCATTTCCAGGTTTTCATGTCCACCATGCCGACACCCATGATCTCCATAAGGGACCATGCTGAATTCAGAACCTCCATCTTTGCTTTTTCAGGATTTTCGTCTTTCACTCCTAGCAGCATGAGATCGCGGTTCTGGAAAACAAAAGCCAGAGCTTCTGTCGTTGCCGTGTTCGGTACACCTGCCATCATGTAATTGTCAACATCATACATCGAGATCGTCTGTTCGATGTTGTGACCGAATTCATGAACTGCAATATTGTAACCTTTATAATCCATCCCTTTATCAGACACTCTTGTCCTGAGATGAGAAACAGCCCCTTTCATTCCTGTTCCCCATGCATGACCCGAACCCCTCGCAGGATCCACGACGATCCTGTCAGAAAGGTATTTTGCCCTTTCCGGGCTCCAGCCAAGTTTTCTAAGCATCGAAGGCATGTCAGCCCTGAATGCAGCGGGATCGGGGTAAAGCTTCTGTGTTTTTGCTGTGAGCATATCCTCAGGGATATTGCTTTTTGCCATGAAGCCATTATACCAGATATCATACGGCTTAAGGTCCCTGCCAAGTCTTTCCTTCACAATTGCGCCAAGTTTGGCGAGTTCAGGCGATCTTAAATATGAATCGAAGAGTGCTTCAACCTCTTCCTGGGCTATCTCCATCTCCCAAGAAAATTTTCTCTTTATTGCAGTATTCATTTCAGGATTGTAAGCATCTATGTCCTTCATGGCCCTGAAAATATTCAGTATATGGCTGTACCTCGTGTCAGGCTCGGCAGCAGCATCAACAGCGGAACCGTTCTTCGATACTTTGTTGGCGAATGGAGCCCATGTGTATTCAGGATTATTGATGACTGTTTTCGGGATATCCTGGTAAATAATATGCTCCATGACCTTATAGATCATGTCCTGCTTTGCAGAACCGTTGACTTTGTCGGCGTAGTCTGCTTTCAGCTCATCGCGGAGATTCCAGTGGGAGAGAAGTGACATCCCGTCGGGGAAAAGCTGTTTCCCGTCGTCTGTGAGGAGCTTTCCCATCTGAATATTGTATTCGGCAATGTACATTTCAGCATTGCCTGTGGCTGTATTCAGAGCCTGGCTGAGATTTGCCGGGACGCGCGAAACAAACTGGTCGCCCAGTCTTGCCATTGCCCATTGCTCACGCGACCAGCCGGGTCCGAGCTTTTCTTTCTCCTCCAGTGTGTAATAAGGAAAATTCAGCGCTACTGCAAAGGCGATCTTGTTCGAATAGAAATCATCAGATATATGTGATCCGACAGAATAGTTTCCGAACATCTTGTCAATTTCATCGATATCGCCACGGTCTTCATCGATATTCTTCTTAAGATCGAGGGTTATTTCATTGAAGTTCCCTCCAAGGGATTCGAAATAATTGCTCACCTTGCCGAATACCTCTTTTCTTTTCTGCTGATCCGAAATGTAATTTTCCTTCACGAATTTGATGAAGTCCTGCTGAGTTCCGTCTTCCGTTCTCCAGAGTGAAGCCGCATGCCTGACTCCTTTTTCAAGAAGAGACTGGTCAGTGCCGGTTGCTTTTGACGTATCAACCGCCATTGCAACGATGTTTTCATTGATGAAACCTGCTGTTGCCGTGACTTCTTTTTTTGTTTCAGTTGAAGTGCATGCCGTCAGCAGTGCAAACAGGAAGATGAATGGTTTTTTCATATTCACGTTTTTACAATTATTAATTTTTAATGCTTTTATTAACCCACCCCTGCCCCCTCCAGGGAGGGGAATTCCAGCGCACATGCTCACGTTTTATGCCTCATACCTCACACCTCACAACTTACAACTCACAACTTTCTTTACGCTCTCCGCTTTAACATTACTTTACAAACTGTTCTGCGTAATACTTTGCCGTCAGCTTCTCGCCGGTAGCCTTTTCGATCATGTCGTTCCAGTAATATCTTGAGCCAGGGAGAAACACTTTCTCTTTGAGGTAGTTACCTGCTTTCTTATCTGCTGCCAGGGATTTATTATCAGTAATGTTTTTTGTAATATAGCTGTAAAGCTGGGAAGCCAGCAGATCGCCAAGAATGTAGTTGTGGTAATAGCATGGATACAGTGCCACATGGATCTTTGTTGCCCAGTCCGGCATATTTCTTCCCTCAGGTTTTTTCAGCCGCTGATACTTTTCAACCAGGTTCCACCAGAGTGCATTAAGATCCTGGTCGGGATTCTCATACATTGATTTTTCAAACCTGTACATCACCTGTACCCAGCGGCTGAAGACGAGCATCTGGAGCTTCAGGGCCTTAGCGCTCTCATCGGCGATCGCCTGTTTTTCCTTTTCATCGATTACCCCCATTGCCTGCATCCATCCGGGATCGGTTGCAAAACGGCCGAACAGATTCGCGATTGCCTCAGTGGTAAATGAATGAGCGGCATCACGGAGAGTGAAAGGCAGTTCCGGATCATTGTAATATGAATACACACCGTGACCCAGCTCGTGAAGGATCGTGTTCATCCAATACGAATCGGGACGGATATTATCCAGTGTCCTTACATCACCTGACCTGTCGATATCGGTGCTGAACGCATGCTGGTTTTTTCCGGGCTTCTCATACAAATCGCTGTTTTTGAGGATTGGCTCAACCGGAAGACCTATTCCTGCATAAAATGCGGAAGCCAGCTTTACCGGATCCTGTTTTTCGTAATATTTATCGAAGTCGACGCTGTAGATCTCGGGCGCTTCCTGGAAATAACGGTTCTGGTAATGCCATGGCTGCAGCTCGCCTGCAGGAACTTTGTAGAGGCTTGAAAAATAGAGGTCCATTTCATTTTTAAGGCCGGCAAAGGTCTCCCTTGTCAGCTCATCGAGCTCGTCGAGTATTGCGGTGACCTCAGCAGGGTCCTGTCCTGAGAGCTTAAGGCTCATCTCATGGTAGTTTGAAAAGCCAAGCTTGTGTGCAATCGTGTTCCTGTGCTTTGCGAGCCTGATAATATCCTCAGAAACAGCAGGTCCGATCATCTTCGATGCCTCCCATGTCTTTTGCAGCTCAGAGCTATTCCTGGAATTCCGGAGGATATCCTCAACTGCATTGTCCGGAACCTCTTTCCCGTTGATCACTGCCCTGAAATTCCCGTATTTCTTGCTCAGCTCAGTCTCCATCTTTATCTGCTGTGCAATCAATGCCGTATCGACCTGTCCTCCAAGGTATGCGTTGTACAAAAGCTCCAACTGACGTGCAAGCAGGGAATCTTTAACTTCCCCTGAACCCTTCAGCTTCTTCAGTGTGGCGAAAGCTGCAGTGTCGGTGAATATCCTCGCATATTCGAAAGAAGCTTTTTCACTTTTGGCGTAATCTTCGGCAGTGCCGCTTACATTGGCATTCCACGAAGCGAGAGCCATATCCCTGTAAAGCGGTATAGCCTTCTGCTCATAGGCGCTGATGAAGGTCCTCATTTCATTTTCCATCTTCTCCTGTTTTGAAGTGCATGCCACCATCAGCGAAATTGCAAGTATGGTGACAATCAGGATGCTGAGTTTTTTCATAAAAGGTTAATTTTTGTGGCGAAGTTAATAAAGTGGAGGTTTTCCGGGCAGATTATCAGGAAAATTTTATATTTGAAAAGCTTCCTGTAGCGAATGCCCATGAAAAAACAACTGACAATCGTAACGGTTATTGTCCTGATTATGGCTTCCTCCCTGTATCTTGAAGGCTGCAGGGGGAAGAAAGCTGAGGAGATCACGGCATCCGAAGCGGAGGTCCATGACAGCACATATATCTTCAACGGGAAAGACCTTAGCGGTTGGGAAATAACGAATTTCGGCCCGCAGGGACCGGTCATGGTTTCAAAAGGCGAGATCATTCTCGGCATGGGTGACGGATGCACAGGCATTACTTATAAAAAACCATTTCCGTTGCTTGATTATGTGGTATGTCTTGAAGCAAAAAAGGTGGCCGGGAATGATTTTTTCTGCGGCATGACTTTCCCCGTGGATAAAGAGCCGTGCACCCTCATTGTAGGAGGCTGGGCGGGAACAACTGTCGGCCTGAGCAGCATCAACGGCAATGACGCTTCGGAGAACCGGACAACCACCCTGATGAAGTTCGAAAAAGATCGTTGGTACGAAATTTGCCTTTCTGTGAGAAAGAACGAGATAAAAGCCTGGATTGATGATTCACTTGTAGTTGATTTTAAGAGGAAGGATGAGAGACTTTCAATCCGCCCGGAGGTATTCCTCTCGCAGCCGTTCGGAATAGCTTCGTGGAATACGACGGCAGCGCTCAGGAATATCAGGGTGACCAGGCTTGAATAGCAAGGGGCAAGGAGCAAGGAGCAAGGGGCATGGGGCATGGGGCATGGGAGGATCAGGCATGTGCCCGGGTTCCCCTCCCTGGAGGGCAGGGGTGGGTTAAAAACGTAAACCAATAAAAATTTGAGATATTTACTTCATTCTAACTCCGAAAAACCATGAAAAAGTTATTAATAATCCTTTCAGTTTCCGTACTAGCAATTTCCTGCAAAACCAACGAGCTGTGGCTCAGTGTTGTTGAACCCGCACCGGTCACACTTCGTCCTGCCATAAAAAAAATTGGAGTGATTGACCGCACTCTCCCGACAGACCAGGCAAAACCCCTCGATGTCGTCGACAAGGTTCTGACACTTGAGGGAGCAAATCTCGATAAGGACGCTGCAGCCGAAAGTGTAAAGGGACTTACGGAAGAGCTGATGAACAACCAGAGATTCACTGAAGTTAAACCGGTGACCAATACCGCATTCAGAACGGTGAATACAATGGATTTTCCGGTTCCGCTTTCCTGGGAAATAGTTGACAGGATCTGCAGTGAGTCCGGATTGGATGCACTGTTTTCTCTTGAAAAGTTCGATACTGATACTAAAATCTCATATGCAACCCAGAAAGTGGATGTCATCAAAACTCCTCTTGGGAACGTCCCGGGTATTGAGCACAGGGCTGATATGGAAACTGTTGTCAAAACAGGATGGAGGATATATGATCCTGCCTCGAGGACAATGCCCGATCAGTTTCTTTATAATGAATCAATCGTATTTCACAGCAAAGGACTGAATCCTGTCCTTGCTGCAGGTGGACTGATCAACAGAAAGGACGCCGTAAAGGAGGTCAGCAATAAGGCAGGTCACGGATATGCATTACGGATCATACCTTTTGAAACAAGGGTGATGCGCGATTATTATGTAAAAGGGAACGACAGCTTCAAAATGGCAATGAGAAAAGCAAGGACGGGAAACTGGGATGCCGCAGGCGAGATATGGAAGAAGGAAACAGGCAATCCAAATATGAAAATAGCAGGGCGTGCAACATATAATATGGCGATAATCAGTGAAATCAACGGTGATATCAAAACAGCTCTCGATTATGCCAGGAAATCATACGAGGATTATAATATAAAGCTTGGGATGAGATACGTTAACATTCTTGAGAACCGGCAATACAAGAATGAAGTGGTCGACATACAGCAGCAGCAATGATGGCGAAGGGCAAAGAGCAAGGGGCAGGGAGCGGGGAGCAAAGAGCTAAGGCTGGAGGGATCAAAGTCTCCCCATTTGGGGAGATTTAGAGGGGCCGCTTCAGACAATCCGAAATTTTTTAATAACTTCATATTTATATTCTAACCCTATCGACTATGAAATCAACAATTCTTTTCTTCGCATTTGTGCTTGTTTCGGGCCTTACGTTCGGGCAGGTCAATTTCTCAGGCTCATGGGCGCTCAATGAAGCAAAAAGCAATTTCGGCGACAGCCAGTTCCGGATGGCTTCTCCCAAGCTGGCAATTACACAGGATCCTTCAACCTTTACAATTGAAAGGACCTTTGTAAACCGCGACGGGGAAGAACGCAAGATGTCAGAGAAATATACCCTCGATGGCAACGAAAGCCTGAACCCGATGTTCAATTCACAAAAGAAATCAGTTGTCACATGGTCGGCCGATAAGAAAGTCATGACAGTGACATCTTCGATGACGCTTGAATTCAACGGTGAAACAACCGAGCTCAAAACTGTCGAAAATTACTCCCTTTCCGGCGATGGCAATGCGATGACCATCGACACTCAATCAACATCTTCGAGGGGAGAAAGGAAGTACACGGCTGTTTATGACAAGAAGTAAACCGGGCTTCTGACTATGGTAAAGAGATTTTTATTCCTGCTCATGGTTGCCGTCTCAGGCAACCTGAGCGGACAAACCTATTCACCTTCATGGGAATCACTGGATAAGCGGCCCGTACCAGCCTGGTTCGAGGATTCCAAATTCGGCATTTTCATTCACTGGGGCGTGTATTCGGTTCCGGCATGGGGACCGACGGGTGACAGTGTGGGCGTCTATGACAAGTATGCAGAATGGTACTGGAACAAGCTTACAAATACCGGGAGCAAGGTTAACAAAAACTTCACCCGATATCATTTCAAAACATACGGACCCAATTTCAGGTACCAGGATTTTGCTCCCATGTTCAAGGCTGAATTGTTTGACCCCGATCAGTGGGCTCAGCTTTTCAGGGAATCCGGCGCAAAATACGTTGTCCTCACATCGAAGCACCACGAAGGTTTCACTTTATGGCCGAGCGCCCAGAGCTGGAACTGGAACAGCGTCGATGTGGGACCCCATCGCGATCTCTGTGGCGATCTTACCGCATCCGTGAAGAAAGCCGGGCTGCATATGGGTTTTTATTATTCACTGTATGAGTGGTACAATCCCGTATATAAGAACAACCCTGAAGCTTACGTGGATGAGCACATGATCCCGCAGATGAAGGACCTGGTGACAAGATATACCCCCGACATACTCTGGACAGACGGTGAATGGGACAAGCCCAGTAAAGACTGGAAAAGCGAGCAGTTTCTTGCCTGGCTGTTCAATGAATCCCCGGTGAAGGAAAATATTGTTGTGAACGATCGCTGGGGCAGTGAAACCCGAAGCAGGCATGGCGGAATATTTACAACTGAGTACGGCCTTGTCGGTGAGAAGGAAGGCATCGGCAATGCAGTGCCTCATCCCTGGGAAGAATGCAGGGGGATAGGAACTTCTTTCGGATATAACCGGACGGAAGGCCTTTCCGATTATTCAACAACGGAGCAGCTGGTAAAGCTTCTTGTTTCAACGGTTTCGGCGGGCGGCAACCTTCTGCTGGACATTGGCCCTGCAGCAGACGGGACCATCCCGGTCATCATGCAGCAGCGGCTTGTTGATATGGGCAAATGGCTCGCAACAAACGGTGAAGCCATTTATGGTACACGAGCTTTCATCAGGTCAAAAGAGGATGAAAGCATTAATGCTGCAGCAAACAAAAGTATCTTCTTTACCCAAAAGGGACAGGATGTTTATATGATCTGCACTGAATGGCCTTCAAAACCTGTCGTTCTCACTACTTCAGGTATCTATGGCCGTGCAACCGTTACCATGCAGGGCAGTAATAAAGAGGTGAAGGCAAGCGCTTCAGGAAACAAGCTGACTATCAATCCTCCCGCGCTTACCCCCGATGATTACCAGCCTGCATACGTGTTCAGGATAAAAGGCCTGATCAAATGAATTATATTTAGACCAATAACCTTAAACCTCATAAAATGAAAAAACTTCTCTTTTCCTCAATGGCAATCTTCTCATTAATCATTCTTTCATGCAAGACGGAAGCCCCGAAAGCTGAAGCTACACCTACAGCCGACATAAAGGATTTCCTCGGGCAGTGGACAATTGATATTGGCAACGGCGGGGTAGGCAATGTTGCCTGGCTCGAAGTGCGCCAGGAAGATAAATACCTGGATGGTGATCTTCTTTGGGGCGGTGGGAGTGTGCTGCCTGTTTCAAATGTGTTTTTGACAAATGACAGGCTGATTGTGACGTTGAACAACAATGTTGTAAGAAAAAGGGACGAAAACAATAATCCGCTGAAAACGCAGGTTTCCACCACCTGGCTCGAAGTTAAAAGGAATGGCGAAAAGATAGACGGCATCAGGCTTAATCCGAAGCGTAACGGATTGGGTGTCGACACATCGGCATTCACAGGTGTTCTGCTGCCCGCGCCACCGGCAGCGCCGGATCTTTCAGCTGTGAAATTCGGCGAACCTGTTCAGTTATTCAATGGCAAGGACATGACCGGATGGAGGCTCATTAATGAAACCCAGAAGAGCGGTTGGACCGTGGTAGACGGAGTAATGGTGAATGACCCGGTGCAGCCTGAAAATGGCGAGCATATTTCTTACGGGAATATCAGGACAGAAAAAGAATTCGAGGATTTCAACCTGAAGCTTGAAGTGAATGTTCCTGCAGGTAGCAACAGTGGCGTTTACCTTCGTGGCATGTACGAGATACAGGTTTCCGATTCATACAAGAAACCACTCGATCCGCACAATATGGGAGCTGTTTACAGCAGGATCACTCCTGTTACCGGTGCAGAAAAACCTGCAGGCCAATGGCAGTCGCTCGACATGACTCTCTGCGACCGTCATGCAACAATAATACTCAACGGCGTTAAGATCATCGACAACCAGCCGGTCTATGGCCCGACCGGGGGAGCCATGAAGTCTGATGTTTTTGCTGCAGGCCCGATCTATCTCCAGGGAGATCATGGTAAAGTTTCTTACCGCAATATTGTACTTACTCCGATTGTAAAATAAAAACTGATCTGAAATGCCCTGGCGTTTTTGTGCGTCAGGGCACAGGAACATCAGAAACTTCAACTTACTATGAAAAAACCAGGTGTAATCACCAGGCGGCAATTCGTGTCCGCCGCAGGCATTGTTACGGCAGGCGTCGCTTCCGGAGCCGTTTCACTCAAAGCAGGATCATACAGGCGTGTACAGGGCGCAAACGATAAGCTCAATGTGGGCTTCATAGGTGTTGGAAACAGGGGATCGCAGCTGCTCGGGCTCTTCATGAGAAACCAGGATGTGAACATTGCCGGGCTGTGCGATCTTTATGAACCATATCTTCTGCGCGACAGGTCCATTGTTGACCCCAGGTATATTAAAGATATACCCGGGCAGGTCCCGAAAATGGGAGAGAGCTTTTCTGCAAAACCGGAACGTTACTCGGATTTCCGGAAGCTGCTGGATAATAAAAATATCGATGCAGTGGTGATCGCCACCCCAGATCACTGGCATGCAATACAGATGATCAATGCGGTTGATGCAGGCAAGGATGTCTATGTTGAAAAGCCGCTTACCATTACAATCCGGGAGGGACGGATGATGGTCGATGCGCAAAAACGCACCGGAAAAGTCGTCGCTGTAGGTCTGAACAGGAGGGGAAACTCTTTTTACCAGAAGCTTGCAAAGGAAATCCCCGCCGGGAAGATCGGTAAGGTGACAGTAGGTAAGGCATTCAGGATAAATAACATGTATCCGAATGGCATTGGTAAGATGAAGCCTGAAGAGCCGCCAAAGAATTTCAACTGGGACATGTGGCTCGGTCCCAGGGCGTCAAGGCCATACCAGTATAATATTTCCCCTTACAGGTTCCGCTGGTGGGGCGATTATTCAAGCCAGATGGGAAATTGGGGAGTACATTATATGGATGTGATCCGGTGGATGATGGGTGAGAGGGCGCCGGTTGCGATCACGGCAACAGGCGGGAAATTTGCGGTGGACGACGACCGCACAATCCCCGACACGATGGATGTTGTTTTCGAGTTTGGCTCGGGAGCGCTTATAACATTCAGTATATATGAAGCCAGCGGGGGCGATCTCTTCACTGCCGGAGAAGTTGAGCTGCGAGGCACCAAAGGAACCCTGAATGCGGATGAGAATGGATATAAGATAACCCCGGTCAGAGCAGGCCAGTTCCAGGATTGGAAACAGGCCGGAACAGCCGAGGAACAAAGCTCAAAAACCCAGATGTTGCCTGATGGCAGCAGCGGCGACAGCACGGCAAATGTGGTGAGGAACTTCATCGACTGCGTCAAATCGCGCAACACTCCGTTCTGCCCTCTCGAAGAAGGCCACAGGTCGACAAGCTTCGCACATCTTGCAAATATTGCACTTGCAACCGGACAGAGGCTGCTGTGGGACGCTGATAAGGAGCAATTCATTAACAGTGAGAAGGCGAACCAGATGCTTCATTATGAGTATCGTAAACCGTGGAAGATATAGCATT
>DATGWQ010000084.1:0-2835 GCA_035299385.1 Bacteroidales bacterium
ACTTTTTGACTTGTACTAGACGAGATTTTTCCTTCATCTCGCCTGGTTGTTACTTCATATTTTCAAAGAACTGCTTTTTTGTTATTCGTTCTCAGCCTTCCGGCCTCAAACCCCTTTTTCGCTTTGGGACGACAAAGATAAGGTCTTTTATCTTTCCTGCAAAATTTTCTGCATTTTTTTGAGATAATTTTTTCCGGCTTAATCTTCCCTGCAAAATCGGCATCACGAAGCCGGAAAATTTCTATCTCAAACCAAATCAACCTTTCAATCAACTCTTCGCCGTAAAGCGGGTGCAAATGTATGCAATCAATCCAATACTCCAAACATATCCGCAACTATTTTTTATGAATTTTACATCTTTTTTTATTGCCAAATGTTATGTCCCTGTAAACCTGATTTTTATAAAGATCATTTTTGTTCAGTTATATCCAATGCATCTTTGAACCTGATCAGCAGTCTTCATCTATGCTCCTGTTCCATTCATATCAATACAGGCTGCATACATATTATATAATGCATAAGCCATAAAAGTGTTCATTGCAGCTTACTGAAAAAATTAAATCAAAAAACCCTGGCATTTCATATTCCAAAAAACATTACTACATTTATAGTTTATTTTAAACAATTATAGTAATGCAGGAAATAACAAAAGCCCAGGAGGACATACTTAAAGCCGTATGGGAAGCAGAATCGGGTGCGGTTTCAGATATCCTCGAAAAGCTTCCCGATCCCAAACCGGCCTACAACACCGTGGCAACGGTAATAAAGGTTCTTGAAAAAAAAGGTTACCTGGGGCATAAGACTTACGGAAAGACCAATGTGTATTTTCCCCTGGTCAGCCGGGGTGATTATGCCCAGCATGTTTTGAAAGATACCTTCACAGGCCTTTTCAACAGATCAATTAACCAACTGGTCTCTCCTTTGATATCCGGAAGGAACATAAGCATTGCCGAACTGGAGGAATTAAAACTGATGGTTGAAACTGAAATCAAAAAACATAAGAAATAATGAGTTACTCCGCATACATGATTGTTTCTTCAGCCTGCATCTGCATTTCTTATCTTTTATTCATTCTGGTCAGAACGAAACTGTGGTTTCTTCAGCAGAGAATATTCCTGATGGTCTCAGCATTTCTTTCACTCCTGCTTCCTTTCAGCCATGCAACCATACAGTTTCCGGGAACAATTACGGGGCTGAAATCAATCAACCAGTTCGCTTCGTCAGGGTTCGCATCACAGGTAACACCGGCGAATGATAAAATAAGAGTCGGGCACTTCCTGCTTGAAATCTACCTGGTTGTTGCCTGCATTTTAACACTGGTAATCATTCTTCAGATTCTGCACATGGCATGGTTATACAGTACAGCTGAAAAGTCAGCCAAAGGGACTTATATTATTCTCAGAAGTAAGAGGATAAAAACACCTTTCTCATTTTTCAGATGGATCTTCATACCCTCCCGCTTAAAAGATGCAGGAGAAAGCGAAAGCGTATTTATACATGAAAGCGTTCATTCAGGCCAGTATCATTCCGTCGATAACCTGGTTCTCGCGATTATTTGCGCCATAATGTGGTTTAATCCTTTTATCTGGCTTATAAAAAAATCCCTGCACCTGATCCATGAGTACCTTGCAGATGAAGGCACACTCAGGAGAGGAGTCGAAAAGACAGGATACCAGGCATTGCTGATAAACCAGGCAGCCGGGTCAAAGCTTATAATCATACCTTCAGGTTTCAATAATCTTTTAAAAAAACGAATTATCATGATGACAAAACCGAACAAGAAAGAGTCCGGAAGTACAAGGATACTATCCGTAATCCCTCTGCCTTTTCTTCTCCTGATAGCAGTTTCCATCATCAACGGCCTGCTGCCGGGAGAATTGAATGCACAGAAAAACAAAACCAAAACGGAGCCGGACAGTGAAATAGTGGTAATAGGATACGGCAGGCAGAAGCAGGATGCCGGGAATCCGAAAAACGATACAGTTAACTATATAGTTGACGGGGTCAGGGTAAAAAGCATAAGCGATATAAATCCTGATTCAATCGAATCCGTGAATGTTCTTAAGGATGATAATACTATAATCATCAGGACAAAGGGATTCTCCAGAAGCAGTTTAAAGACAAAAAAGATTGATTTCAGATCATTAAACGGGCCCGAGAAAATCCTGTATATTCTTGATGAGAGGGAAATCAGTGAAGACGATCTGAAAAGTATTCCCCCGGAAAATATTGAAAGTGTAAGTGTCCTCAAGCATGATGCAGGAATAAAAAAGTATACGACAAAGGATTACGACGGTGTTATTATTGTGACAAGCAAGAAAAAATAGAATGTGAAGGCAAAGGTGGCATACACCCGTTCAGCCGTTGCATGTGGTAGCGGCGTTGCATGCAACGCCTGAACATCCCGCAAGAATATTGAACCTTTGTGTCCTTCGTGAAAAACCTTTGTGTCCTTCGTGGTAAAAAGGACCGAGGTCCGAAACCGGAAGTCCGAAGAGTTATCTAAAAAAATAGTTTTTCCCCCTGATTACGCCGATAATAGCGCAGATTTACGCAGATTGATGTCAAATCATTTCAGTTTTCAGCCTGATCTGCGTTTTAGTCTGCGCCAATCTGCGGTATCTGCGGGAAACCAGAAGGAATATTGAAAAACCTTTGTGTTCTTCGTGGTAAAAAAGGGACCGAGGTCCGAAACCGGAAGTCCGAATGGTTATCTCCTCCGTCTCCCGTCTTCCCAATAAAAAAGCCCCTCAGTTTCCTGAAGGGCTTCATTTAAAGTCGGCGACGACCTACTCTCCCACAATTAAGCAGTACCATCGGCGCTGGCGGGCTTAA
>DATGWQ010000085.1:0-12245 GCA_035299385.1 Bacteroidales bacterium
ACTTTTTGACTTGTACTAGACGAGATTTTTCCTTCATCTCGCCTGGTTGTTACTTCATATTTTCAAAGAACTGCTTTTTTGTTATTCGTTCTCAGCCTTCCGGCCTCAAACCCCTTTTTCGCTTTGGGACGACAAAGATAAAGCATTTATCTTTTCTGCCAAAAAAATTCGGGAAATTTTTAATCTTTTTTGATCCGGCCTTTCGGCCTTCTGCAATTCGGATTTTTATCCCGGCTTCTCAAACAACGTCCCTTTCAAAAGAGGGTGCAAATATAGAAAATGATTTATTCGGAACAACAAATCAGATTAAAAAAAACAAATATTTTTTCTTTTTTTTACTAAGTACTTCATACTTAAGAACTCATCCTTCACATTTCTTTTTATCTCCATGATTTTCCATTAATTGGATGCATTTCCGTATTTTAGCGTTTTATTTGATACCATGCCGAATCTCGTCATAATCCCCACTTACAAGGAAAGAGAGAATATCGAAGCAATTATCAATGCCATTATGAGCCTCGATGAAAGATTCGACATCCTTATTATAGATGATAATTCGCCCGACGGCACTGCAGACATAGTAAAAAAACTTCAGCACCAATACGATAACCTTCACCTGATCGAACGTCCCGGCAAGCTGGGTCTGGGGACAGCCTATATTGCCGGTTTCAAATGGGCACTCGAAAGAGGATACGATTATATATATGAAATGGATGCGGACTTCTCCCACGATCCCGAAGATCTACCCAGGCTTTATAAAGCCTGCACCGACGAAGGGGCAGATGTGGCAATCGGGTCGAGGTACATCAGTGGCGTAAATGTTGTCAACTGGCCGCTCTCCAGAGTGCTCATGTCTTATTTTGCTTCTATATATGTCAGGCTGATCACCCGTATGAAAATAATGGACGCCACCGCAGGTTTTGTCTGTTACCGGCGCGAAGTGCTTGAAAAACTTAAACCCGAACACATTAAATCCAGAGGCTATGGTTTCCAGATCGAAATGAAATTCAATGCATGGAAGATGGGATTCAGGATTGTCGAGGTACCTATTATCTTCACCGACCGCAGCTCCGGTTCCTCAAAAATGACAGGCGGCATATTCAATGAAGCTCTGTGGGGCGTGCTCAGGATGAAGATCAGGAGCTGGTTCACAAGATATCCCAAAAAGGTTTAAGGTTCAAGTTTCAAGGATGAGCAGTTTACTTATCAAGAATGCAACGATCGTTAATGAAGGAAAGAGCTTTAAAGCCGATCTCCTTATCGTTGACGATCTCATTTCAGCGATCGGCAATCCGGGTGAAATGACATTCCCCCCCGGTACAGAAATCATTGATGCTGAAGGCAAGCTTCTCCTGCCCGGTGTAATAGATGACCAGGTGCATTTCAGGGAGCCCGGCCTCACATACAAGGCTGAGATCCTTACAGAATCCAGGGCAGCTGCAGCAGGCGGAGTGACATCTTTCATGGATATGCCGAATACCATTCCCCAGACAGTCACCATGGAGGCCCTGGATGAAAAGTACAAACTGGGTGCTGCAAAATCGCTGATCAACTATTCCTTCTACATAGGCGCAACAAACGACAACCTGGCCGAGGTGATGAAAGCTGATCCCTCCAAAGTATGTGGCATCAAGGTTTTTATGGGATCTTCGACAGGAAACATGCTTGTCGACAACGAAAAAGCGCTCAGGGACCTTTTTGCAAATGCATCTATGCCGGTAGCCTCACATTGCGAAGATGAGCAGGAGATAAGAAAGAATACAGCTTTGTACAAAAGCAGGTATGGCGAAGATGTACCCGTCAGGCTTCATCCTTTCATAAGAACACGCGAGGCATGCCTGATCTCGTCACAAAAGGCTGTCGAGCTTGCATCAAAATATAACACAAGACTGCACATTCTTCACCTGTCAACAGCTGATGAACTTAAGCTTTTCAGCAACGAGCTGCCATTGAGCCGCAAAAAGATCACTGCCGAAGTCTGTGTCCACCACCTGTGGTTCGAGGAATCATCTTACGATACTTTGGGATCATCCATAAAATGGAATCCTGCTGTTAAAACGAGTGCGGACCGGGATGCTCTGAGGAATGCCGTTAACAGGAATATTATCGATGTGGTTGCAACGGACCATGCACCGCATACAGCTGAAGAGAAACAAAAGCCTTATTTCCAGTGCCCGTCCGGTGGCCCGCTTGTTCAGCACTCACTTGTCACAATGCTGGAGCTGTGGCACAGGAAAATCTTTACGCTTGAAAAGATCGTCGAAATGATGTGCCATAACCCGGCTATCCTCTTCAATATAAGGAAGCGCGGCTTTATCAGGGAAGGCTATAAGGCAGACCTTTGCATTGTCGAGCCTAATGACCCCTGGACCGTTTCCTCCCGCAATATATTATATAAATGCGGATGGTCGCCTTTCGATGGCACGACATTCCAGTCAAAAGTTTTAACGACAATCGTCAACGGAACCATGGTATATAATAAAGGTGTATTCAGGGAAGATTACCGGGGCGAGAAGCTGATGTTTGAAAGATGATTTTGCCCCCCTGTGATCCCCCCAAATGGGGGGATGATTAAATCTCACTCCTCCCCATTTGGGGAGGTCGGGAGGGGCATCTTACCACAAACCTCACCATGCTCCTTGTCCTTTGCTCAAGCAATATTTCCCTTCCTGCTGTGATCTTCCTCACAGCCTCTTCATTATAATGCCTGACTGTGAGAAGCTCCACGTTTTCGTTGTATACAATTGAAAACTCAGGTTTGAGAAAATTAATGATCTCCTCAACATGCGGGCTTTCATGATTCACGCAAACATCAATGCTTACGGCGCTTGCCTCGACAAGGTTCACTTTTATTCCACGTTCTGAAAAATACCTGAAGATCCTGCTCAGGTTATCCCCCATTACGAATGAAAAATCATTTGGCAGAATTGAAATAAGCATCTGGTTTTCTTTCCGGATGAATACCGGCAGGACCTTTTTTATATCAGGATCCGAAATGATGATGGTTCCCTTTGATCCCGGCGTTAAAAATGATTTTACGTGTAATGGAATATTCTTGTTGTGTACGGGTTTGATTGTTTTGGGATGAATAACCTTTGCACCGGAAAAAGCCATTTCGACAGCCTCCCTGTAGGATATCTCATCCATTTTGACAGCATCATCCATCCATTTGGGATCTGCATTGAGGATGCCCGGAACATCCTTCCACACTGTAACACTTTCTGCACCAAGCATATTAGCGAGTATTGCAGCACTGTAATCGGAACCTTCACGGCCAAGTGTGGTCGAATTCCCATCAATCGTTCCGCCTATAAATCCCTGCGTGACATAGATCCTTGCACGCTGGAAATTGAAGACTTCCGATGCCCTGGCGGCACTTTCATCCCAGATCACATTGGCATCCCTGTACCTGTTGTCCGTGACAAGTATTTTCCGTATATCCTTCCATTCGGCGCCGGCAAAAACAGTTTTAAGGTACCCTCCCACTATTATCGTTGACCAGATCTCGCCATGAGATACGACCTGGTCGTAACTGAAATCGAATCCCTCTTTTTCTTCCTGCGACAGGTAATCCCTGAGTCCGGAAAATGAAGCATCTATCTCATTCCTGACAGGATTGCATCCGGTGAAAAGATCTTTCATTATTGCATTATGATAATTGAAGACCTCTTCGAGTGCAGAAGAGTAATCAGTCCCACTGTACCATTGTGAATGAACTTTTTCAAGGGCGTTGGTTGTCTTGCCAAACGCAGAAACAACAACAATAAGATCACCTTTTTCAAGTGAAAGAATTCCTGACAGATTGATGATCCCTGCAGCATCCTTCACCGATGCTCCGCCAAACTTATAGACCTTCATATTCCAAAATTTCAGGTAAAAATACTATATTCATTCGTTACAGGGCGAACCGGATCACGGATTCCGGAAGGCGGATTTAATGATTTCGGATTTATGAAATCAATCCGTAACCCGGATTCCAGGATCCACATCAAAAAATGGCTGTTTATTTTTTCTATATTCACTAAGAATTTAACTAATGCTTAGCAATCCTATGAATCCAATTGTTCAAAATCTCATTATCCTTATGCTTGCTTTAATGGTCCGGAACACAGCGGGACAGAACCATGGCGAGCTGATCTTCCAGTCGGGCTTTGAACAGGCCTCCACTGTTGTTCCACTCCGGGCGGATGCTGACATTTCAGGATCAGACAAGTCCGTCAAAAACCATAATGACTGGGTCAATGATCTTGACAACAATCCTTTTATCGGCAATTTCAACCTGCAATACCAGGGTGGTGATTCCACACAGAGGTATGCCGCAATAGTGCCCGAGCCGGGAAATCCGTCGAACCATGTATTAAAGTTCTGGCTGAATGAACCGAATGTTAATGGGTCAAAAGGCAGAATACAGGCCAATATTTACGGCAATAAGGGACTGTATGGATTCACCCAGTCAGTAAGGGTATTCCTTCATGATGATTTCAACACTGTGCGCACATATCCGGATAAAATAAGCTGGCTGACCATTTCGGAATTCTGGAACAATATTACATGGGACCAGAAAGTCCCTTACAGGTTCAGGATAACGCTCGGGATCGGGAAACCGGTGAAGGAGGAAAGTGATCTATACTTCATTATCGATGCTGAAGATTGCCAGCTTTTTGAAAACGGCAGGCAGAGGTACGACAAGGTATGGGCCGAAATAAATAAAGACGTGAAAGTACCGATAGGAAAATGGTTTACGATGGAGTATTACTACAAGGAGGGGAATGCCGAAACAGGCCGTTTCTATATGTCAGTAACTCCTGAAGGCGGAAAGAAACAGGTCATTTTCGATCTTAAGAAATTTACACACAACACGGAGGACCCTGCTCCGGATGGTGTTGGGGATTATAACCCGATGAAGCTTTACACATCAAAGGGTCTTATAGATTACATGCACAGCAAAGGCAAAACGCTGCAGATCTTCTGGGATGATTTCGGGCTCTGGAAGGATAAGAGGTGAGGTGTCAGGGGTCAGGGGTCAGGAGTCAGGTGCCAGGTGTCAGGTGTCAGGAGTGAGGCGTGAAGGGTGAGTAAGGAATTGAACAGAAATGAGCTGCAAGCGTTTTGTACATAATTGACACAGACGCCATTTATGAAAAGCTACAAAATTACAACTCTCAATGACTTCATTACATTGAAACAGAAAGACTTCCCTTTTGCCAAAGGCGAGCTTTCGAGTCTTCTCAGCCATATCGGAACAGCAGCAAAAATGGTTAACAAGAAGATTAACAAAGCAGGCCTGGTGGATGCCATAGGGAAATCGGGAGATATCAATATCCAGGGCGAATCACAGCAGAAGCTCGATGTTTATGCCGATGAAGCTTTTATTAACGCTCTTCTTTCCAGCGGTGAATGCTGCGGTGTTGCAACGGAAGAAAACGAACATGAAATTGCTTTTACCGGTTCATTCGCCAAAAATGCCAAGTATATTGTCTGTATGGATCCTCTCGACGGATCATCGAATATAGATTACAACGTGTCTGTTGGTTCTATCTTTTCAATATACCTTCGAAAATCCCCGAGAGGTGAAAAAGTGAACAGCGCCGACTTCCTGCAGGAAGGATCGAAGCAGGTGGCTGCAGGCTATATAGTCTACGGGTCCTCAACAATGCTTGTCTATACGACCGGAAAAGGAGTGAATGGGTTTACTCTCGATCCGTCCCTTGGTGAATTCTGCCTCTCCCATCCTGATATTAAGACCCCTCCTGATGGGTATATTTATTCTGTCAATGAAGGGAATTATGTTCATTTTCCCGATGGCGTGAAAGGTTATATTGAATACTGCCAGGAAGAGGATGAGGCAACAGGAAGACCTTACAGCTCGAGATATATCGGATCGCTTGTTTCCGATTTTCACAGGAACCTGCTGAAAGGAGGTATTTTCCTTTATCCGCAAACTGCAGCATCCACAGGTGGAAAGCTAAGGGTCGTTTATGAATGCAATCCTATTGCCTTCATTGCCTCACAGGCAGGAGGACTGGCAACAGACGGAAAAAATGATATACTGGATATCAAACCTGGTTCATTGCATCAAAGATCACCATTTTATGCCGGCTCGGTCAATATGGTTAAAAAGGTCATGTATTATCTTGGATCACATGATGAAATTTTGATCGATGACAGGCAAATATTGGATACATTTTAGCCCCTACAGGGCCCCTTCATTCATATCTCAATGCCTCAACCGGGTTTCCCGAAGAAGCTTTCCAGCTCTGCCAGCTCACCGTAATGAATGCAATCATCAGTGCAGCTGATCCTGCAATGACAAATATCCACCAGTTGATATCTGTTTTAAAAGCGTAATTGTCCAGCCACCTGTTCATCAGGAAAAGGGCAAACGGAGCTGCGAATACAAAAGCAATGATCACCCATTTCAGGAAATCCCTGTTCAGCAGATACATGATCTGGAAAATTTTCGCACCATTTGATTTCCTGATCCCAATTTCCTTTACACGTTTTGAAATCGAATAGGCCGATAGCCCCGCCAGTCCCATGCAGGCAATAATAATCGATATCAACGCCCCGATCAGAAACAATATGCCAAATCTTTTATCCGAAGAGTATTGCCTGTCATAAAATTCCCGGAGGAAAAAATAATCGAAAGGATTGCCGGGGTAATGGGCATCCCAGATTTTATGAACTGCCGGTATGAGCTGATCGGACAATGACATGTCTGCCTTAATTGTATAATATTGATTTACAGGCTGATTAAAAAAAGCTACCGGTCGGGGAAGATCCTTCATTGACAGCTGGTTGAAATCAGCTGCAATAGCTTTTATCGATATCATCTGCTTTCCTCCCCTTAGGAACTTGCCGACTGTATTTTCAGGATCTGCAAAACCATAATACGGCAATGCAGACTCATTCACAATGAGCTGAGTCTGTTCGGGCTTCATCCCGAAATTCTCCCCGGCAAGAATTTTTATACCATAAGTCTGAAAGAAATTATTGTCTATCAGGTACAACACTATTTTTTTCTCCGTATTCCTGCCTTCGACCGGTATCCCCAGAACTCTCGAATTCTTAAGCTCGGTGCCCGGAACATTTGAAGATCCTGTTATCCCGCCAACCATGGAAAGTGAAGAGATTTCGTCCTTGAACGACTGCATTCCCTTAAGGTAGGATTCATAGGAATCTGCATCTGTGATCACGGGACCTTCGAGTACCAGCAGTTTATTTATGTCAAAGCCGGGATTATGATTGCTCATGAATTTTACCTGCTTGAATATTATGAGAGTACAGATAATCAGCGTAATCGAAATTGTAAACTGAAGGATCACCAGGAAGTTTTTCAGCCTGCTTATCCACGACGATTGCATGGGATTTTTTCCTTTCAGGACATGGCCCGGGGCAAACCTTGAAATGTAAATTGCAGGCAGCAGCCCTGTAACAATCGTGCCGGTAATGAAAAGGACCGAAACCAGTATGCCGGAAAAAAGGTAATCCATCATGAGGGGGCTGTCCATAAGTTCCGTCAGGAAAGGGAGAAAAATGACAACTGCAAACAGGCTGATTACAAGCGCTGCAATATTCAGGAAACCAGATTCAGTCAGAAACTGAAACAGGAGATCTTTCTTTACAGCTCCCGAAATTTTACGGATACCGACTTCATGAGCTCTTTCGAGAGACCTTGAAGTTGCCAGGTTTATATAATTGATGAAAGCGATGCAAAGCACGAGCAGGGCCACAATACCGAGTGCAATCACATTCCGGTAATTCCCGTTTGGCTCAAGCTCATTGCTTACGGACGAATGCAAATGAATGTCCGTGAGCTTTACCAGCCTGAACTCCAGGAGGAAAAAAGCTTCTTTCATAAAGCGGCCTATAAATGATTCCACCAGCTGAGGAAGCTTTTTTTCAAGAGCCCGGGGGTCTGTCGCGGGAGAAAGAAGGACATATGAATATACTCTTTCAAACACCCAGGCATTATCCCAGTTCCTCGAGTTTTTGATCAGATTCTCATATGAAAAGAGAATATCGAATTTCAAATGAGAGTTTGAAGGAGGCGATTTTACAACTCCGGTAACAAGAAATTCAGATTGCCCTGCAAGACTAATTGTTTTGCCGAGCGGATTTTCATTTCCAAAATATCTTTTTGCACTTTCTTCAGTAAGCACGACATGATCGAGGTCCAGGAGATTAGAATCCGCTTTGCCCATAACGAGGGGAAAAGAAAACACGTCGAAGAATGACGACTGGGCAAACAAAGCATTCTTTTCTTTATAGATCCTGTCACCGATCTTTACAGGCACTTCTGTCTTCATGAAACGTGTATAGTCCTTAACTTCGGGGAATGCTTTCTTCATTTCCATTCCGATTGCCGCAGCGCCCGAAGCAGAATGCTGCTCGAGGACACCTTCTTCGTAAAGAAGATAGTCAATCCTGTAGGTATTCGTTGCGTTTTTATGGAATTTGTCGTATGAAGTCTCAGTCCTAATCCAGAAGATGATCATGATGAAAGATGCAATTCCAATGGTAAGTCCGAGCAGGTTGATAAGGAAATAACTCTTGTTCGATTTGAGATTCCTTAGTGTCAGTTTAAGGTAATTGGCAAGCATGATAATCATGTTTAAGCATAATTATCCTAAGTTATTCAAAATAAATGAAAAGCAACTCCGGTACAATGAGAACCGGTATTGATTATCCGTTGACTTACATAAGAATTACGTAATTAATTCAGTAATTAATTACGTAATTCTTTAATTTCTGCCGGGCAATTGCTATTCGTACCTCAACGCTTCAACCGGGTTCCTGTTAGCTGTTATTATGTAGTTCAAAGCGGAAACAACTGCTACAAAAATTATAATGAGCAGGCCACAAAGCACAAAAAGTCCCATGTGCAGTGAAGTTTTAAGGGCAAAACTCTCCATCCATTGTTGTGCCACCAGCATTGCTCCGGCAAGACCCGCCACAACAGCCGGAACGGCAACGTATACAAGGTCTTTGATGAAGAGAGTCAGTATGTCGGACAGCCTGGCGCCATTAATCTTTCGTATTGCCAGCTCTTTTCTTCGGCGCGCAGCTTCAGTTACAGTGTATCCCAGAAGGCCGAGCAGAGTGATAAGCAGGATAACCACACTACCTGTTAACATTGCAGTGCGGAACCCCTGTTGTGATGCATAAAGCTGAACTTTTTCCTGTTCCAGGCTTTTTACGACAGCATCCCTGTGAGGCATGGCAGTGTTAAAAATATCTGTCAGCTTATTCATAATATCATTGTTTGTTCCTTCCAGGGTTTTTACGAGGATATAGAAAGTAGCAGAAGGATTCCTCACGATCATTTCCTGAAATTTACTTTCAGGCATATAAGAAAACACAGCCGGACGCTGGTCAGCATCGCTAAGGGAGTGGATGACGAAATCCGGGAAAATGCCCCTTATCATACTTGTTCCGTGCTCGGTCAGGTCTATTTCTTTGCCAGTCACTCCATCCTTCCAGCCTGTATTCAGGAGAAGCATATCGGCGCCTTTGCGGCTGATAATGAAATCATTCTGAATACTAGTCTCCTTTGAAAAACCTGTGCCCTCTGTTAATGGGATGTTGAGAATGGAAAGATAATTGTCGTCTATCCAGTAAAAATCGGCGACATTAAAAAGTTCTTTTCTTTCACCCGGAAGCCGGATATTATTACCCGAAGCTCCTTCAGTCGGCATGCAATATCCAAGCCCCACAGCCTTCACCTGGGGCATTGCCCTGAGCTCATTCAAAACGGTCGGAAGTTTGTTGCCCGTCATACCGCTGGAAGAGCTCAGATAGACATTTTCTGCACTGTAACCATGGTCGGCATTCACCAGTTTATCATACTGCAATATCACAACAGCCAGGAATGTAAGGATGAAGCTTGCTCCCGCAAACTGAACTGACAGCAGCGCCAATTTCCATTTTCTTCCTTTATGATGATAGTTGTGAAAAACCAATGTCACGGGTATCCTGGCAAAAAAGCGACCGGGCAGGTAGCTTATGAACAGCAGGATGACAAGCATCATGATCAGCAATGGCCTGATAACGCCTGGATTCATCACAGAAGACAGCCGGTGCCCGATTTGAGCTTCGATCATCGGCTGCACAGTTGTGACAATCATATAAGCCGTTCCCAGCGAGATGACAAAGAGCAATGAAGTTTCCAGGAAGATTATCCGTTGCAGGTCACCGTGATGGGCGCCGTATGTTTTGTAAACAGCTGAAATTCTGGCCCTGCTGACCAGGGAATTCAATGTCAGTAAAACATAATTAAGCAATGATACAATCAGAACGGCGAGAGCTATAACGCTCAGGATTATTATCATGTCCTTTACCTGGTCGATATGGAGCTTGTTAAGGGGCAAAAAACTGTATTTCAGCACCATCCCGTTCTGTATCTTTTCAAGTCGCACAATATCCTGATTGCTCTCCTGCATTTTCCGGACAGCGGGTCCAAGGCTTACCGGATCAACACCTTTGGCCAGCTTGACGCAAACGTAATAACGGTCGTTCCCGAGCCAGTTATCCCTGCCATCAAATTTGAAAAAAATGGGGGTCGAAGCCATTGATATCAGCACGTCGTATTTGTAATTTGTGTTTTCAGGCAATTCCTTAAAAATTCCTGCAATCGTGAGAATTTTGCCAGGATATTCTTTCAGGTCAATAATTTTTCCGATCACATCACCTCCTATCATTCCGGCAATCTTATCCGAGATCATGCATTTCATCGGACTGGTCAGTATTTCTTTTGGATTTCCGTAAATCACCGGGCGGGGCAGTACATCGAACACATATTCATCGGCAAGTGAAAACTCAGCCTTGTAACTTTTTTTATCATCGGTATAGAATACGGATGAACCTATGCTGTTAAGGCGTGAGGCGACCTCTATTCCGGGGATATTGGCTTTCAACCCGGGACCGATAGCGCCACTGACTCGGCTGTAAGTATCAATCTTTTCTGATGATTTATCAGATTTGAAGTTTTCACAAACCGCATAGATACGGTCGTTGTCAGGATAAAAGTTATCGTAGCTGTAATAATAAAAAACTTCCGAGAAAAGCAATATTCCAAAAGAAAGGCCGGCAGCAAGGGAAAAGATGCGGGTCAGCGAATGCTCACCTTTGCGGAACAAATTACGCCATGCCATTTTTATTGAGTTCATATCCGGGATTTTAAAAAATAAAAATATGATTTATGTATAACCCAAACCTGAACTTTTCCTTACGGAACCTGAACAGGTAGTACCTGATTCGTTTTCTTATGATTGGCATTTTATTCATACAACAAAACGCAGCTGGGGATCTTATTCATATCTTATTGCATCGACAGGGTTCCGGTTGCGGCTTTGAAGCTTTTTTCAAAATTTATGTACTGGAAGACCAGGAGTACAGCCATCAAGCCGAGGGCAAGGCCGGTAATACTGAACAGGCTGATAACTTTGTTGCCGGCGAGATTCCTGGATGTCAGTCTCAGCTTATAAAGGATCATTCTGTTTTTTATTTTAAAACCATGAGTTCATGCAGATTTTATTCGAGTTTATTCATACCTGATCGATTCCACGGGGTTCCTGGTGGCCGCCCTTATGCTTTGCCAGCTTACGGTAAGTATTGCAATAACAGCAGCAGAAAGTGCGGTTGCAGCAAAGATCCACCAGCTCATTTCCGCCCTGTAGGCAAATCTCTCGAGCCACTTATTTAACAGGAAAACAGAAAGAGGAACTGAAATAATGAAAGCAACAAGAACCCATTTAAGAAAGTCAAGATTCACCATCAGCAGCACTTCACGGGTTGCAGCGCCATTGACCTTCCTGAGGCCTATTTCTTTCCTTCTCCTTGAAATGCTTATCACTGAAATACCAAAGAGTCCCATTACTGACAGTATGGCTGCGAGAACGGCAAACGCTCCGATAATTTTCGCCTGGTTGCGTTCACGCGCATAGAAGCTGTTTATACGGTCGGTGAGATAACCTGCCGTAAATATCTCATCAGGCGATATCTGGCTAAAGAGCTGCCTGAGTCTTTCCTGTATCACCGCATCGTTCTTTCCGTCGGTTTTTATTGCGATAAGGCTCATTCTTGCAGGATTCTGCTGAAGTATGACCAGTGGCTGGATTGCAGTGTGCAGGGAATGAGCATTAAAATCCCTGACAATTCCCTTTACCCTGAACACCAGGAGGTTTTCTCCTGCCTTCACTTTCTGTGCCTTTGCAGTCGACTCATTGATCAGCACTTCCGGAGGG
>DATGWQ010000086.1:0-4230 GCA_035299385.1 Bacteroidales bacterium
ATAATGAAAGGAACTCTTACAGATTCTTCGTAGAAGCAGAATTTTCCCCGCATTCCGTGTGCTCCCAGCATTTCGCCGTGGTCGGACAGAAATACGACAACAGTGTTATCAGCAAGCCCGAGCTCGTCCACCTTTTTCAGGATTTTCCCGACCCAGTCGTCAATTTCTGTTACGAATGCATAGTAATTGGCCGTCATGTACCCGATATTCTTCGGATCTGTGTAAGGCTGTTCGATAGGATTTGGCCTGTAGGGTGAATTCTTCCTGTTATCGCTTATCGAGGCAGGCGCTTTCATTTCGGAAGCTTTGTACATCGAGGCATATGGCTCTGAAGGTGTGATTGGTACATGGGGGCAATGGAAAGAACATGATATGACGAATTTTTTATCCTGAAGCCTCTCGAGTGCATCGATTGTTTCTTTAGCCTGAACGGCGGTGATTGTATACTCTGCCGGAAGATCCAATACGCCGTGAACATCATCCTGTCCGAGTTTTTTTATCTTCAGGCTCTCTTCGGGAATGTTCCCCTCAGGCAGATACTCGTATCGCCTGTCGATTGGATCAGGCTTGTATGGAACGATGCCTCCATAAAAAGTGCTTTCATACAGTTCATTCTTCCTGAGCTCTCTTTTGTTTACTTTCTCTCTGAGGAATTGTTTATAGAGAGGTTCCCATTTCGTTATAAGCCTGCTGCCTGTCTCTCCATAAACAGGCGGATTTGTATATACCCTTGCCATATGCTCCGGGGAATGGAATTTACCGTGATACTCCGCCACATACCCGCGCTTAACGAGAATCTCATCATACGTGGGATAATAACAATCGTTGACGGTTACGTCCGTATTGTCCCTGATGGTAGTTGTCTCGGTCAGCCTGCCGGTCAGCATGGAAGTGCGGGCCGGGCAGCTGACGGGGCATGGTGTTACTGCATGTGAAAAATTTACTCCCTGGCCGGCAAGCCTGTCAAGGTTGGGAGTTTTGATAACACGGTTGCCGGAGTAGCCTGCTGCACTGAATGCCTGCTGATCGGTCATGATGATCAGAAAATTTGGTTGCCCCGGCTCCTGGCCAGTGACCCGGATGCCGGACAGCAGGAGGCCGCCCCCGACATAAAGTGTCTTCTTCAGGATAGACATAGGTGAGTGCTGAATAAGATATTGTATAGTGTTTCCCCTTTGCTGGAAGAAATAAAAATACACTGAAAAATTCATTTTTAGTCCTCCGGATCTGATCACTTTCATCATGCCGTGAATAAGTCTGGCATAATTAAGCTGAAACCGGCCGTTAATTAACAGGTTGCGATTATTGTTAAAAAAAATTAAAATCTCATTTTTCCAATTATGGAATCAAGTTATTTAGGGTATCCTTACATTAAGAAACGAGCATTAAATGCCCTGGATTTTAGTATTGCAAAAACTCTGAACCATTAATCCGATAATTCATTTATCCATGAAAGGTATCTCCATAGCTGTATTCTGTATCCTGACATTATCACTCAATTCCCAAAAGCTGACCAGGTATATCGATCCGATGATAGGTTCCGGCGGACACGGTCACGTGTTTGTTGGCGCCAGTGCGCCATTTGGTGCAGTAAAGCTGGGTCCGGAGAACTTTTATAAAGGCTGGGACTGGTGCTCGGGCTACCATTATGGCGATAGTATCCTTATCGGATTCAGTCACACGCATTTAAGTGGTACAGGGATTGGGGACCTGAGTGATATTCTTATTATGCCTTACACCGGGGCTGTTAAGCTTGACAAGGGACAGGAAGCTGCATGGAAAGAAGGCTATGGTTCACATTACTCCCATAAAAACGAAAAAGTTACCCCGGGCTACTACTCTGTGATGCTAGATGATCACAAAATAAAAGTCGAGCTCTCGGCCTCTGAAAGGGCCGGACTTCACAGGTACACCTTCCCTCAAAACTCTGAGGCTCATATCATAATTGACCTGAAAGAAGGGATCAATGATAAAACGACCGATTCATATATCGAGCAGGTCGATCCGTACACACTCGGAGGCTACAGGTTTTCATCGGGATGGGCCAAAGAGCAACAGGTTTTTTTCGCTATAAAGTCGTCTGTCCCACTCACCCGGTTCGATGTATATGACGGAATAAAAGACCTGTTGTCCAAAAGCGGCAAGGGTACGGCGATAAGGGGATTGATCTCTTTCGACAAATCCCCCGGCACGGTGATGCTGAAAGTCGGTATTTCACCTGTAAGTACAGAAAATGCTCTCGCAAACATTAAGGCCGAGATTCCTCACTGGAACCTTGAAAAATTAGTTGCGGAGACAGAATCCAAATGGAACAGGGAGATTTCAGCCGTGAAAGCAAAGTCGACTGATGCTTCTGCAATGAGGATATTCTATTCTGCAATATATCACGCAATGATGCATCCCTCGATATTCAATGATCATTATGGAGCTTACAAGGGTGCAGATAATAAGGATTATGACGGGAAATCTTTTACGAATTATTCCGTTTTTTCAACATGGGACACCTATCGGGCTGCACATCCGCTTTACCTGCTGACCAACCCTGACAGGGTAAACGATTTTGTAAATTCCATGCTGGCGATCTTCGATCAGCAGGGAATGCTCCCTGTGTGGCATCTCCAGGGCTATGAGACAGGTACGATGGTCGGCATTGGCAGCATGCAGATAATTGCAGAAGCGTACCTGAAAGGGTACAGAGGATTCGATGCGGAGAGGGCTTACAATGCAATAAAGAAAACTGCCATGTCGGATTACAAAGGGCTCGGCTATGTGCAGAAGTTCCAGCCGATTCCCTCCGACTCGAAAACAGGCAGGCCGGTAGCAAGCGCCATGGAATACGCAATTTCGGACGGCAGTATAGCGCTTATGGCAAAGGCCCTTGGCAAGCAGGATGATTACGAATATTTCAGGAAGCGTTCACAGAATTATAAGCTTTATTTTGACGGCGAAAATGGTTTTTTCAGGGGGAAGATGTCTGACGGTTCATGGAATCCAAACTTCGATCCGATTAAATCCACTAGGCCTTATGCAGCTGATTATGCAGAAGGGAATGCATGGCAATACCTTTGGCTGGTGCCACAGGATGTGGAGGGGTTGATCAAGCTCCTTGGCGGAGAAAAAGAGTTTGTCAGCAGGCTCGATACGTTCTTCTCCCTTGAATCGAAAGGAGGAGAGGTTCTCGTCGACCTGACCGGTCTGATAGGTCAGTATGCCCATGGTAATGAGCCCAGTCATCATATTGCCTACCTGTATGCATTTGCAGGGCAGCAGTGGAAGACGGCTGAGAAAGTGCATCAGATCATCTCGGATTTCTACCATGATGCCCCCGATGGTATTATCGGCAATGAAGATTGTGGCCAGATGTCAGCCTGGTACGTTTTCTCGGCAATGGGATTCTATCCCGTTTTCCCCTCATCAGGCATTTATGTATTCGGCAGTCCTGTATTTGATGAGATCACCCTTTATGTCGGAAACAATAAGAAATTCAAAATAGAAACAGAGAATAACGCTCCCGGAAACATCTATAT
The DNA here is from genome assembly GCA_035299385.1 of Bacteroidales bacterium. Classification (GTDB taxonomy): domain Bacteria; phylum Bacteroidota; class Bacteroidia; order Bacteroidales; family VadinHA17; genus LD21. The sequence goes on from DATGWQ010000086.1 coordinate 3,528, forward strand.
TCAAAGTGTGATGCTCAACGGCAGGAGTTATACAAAGAGCTACATAACGCACGATGATATAATAGCCGGCGGAACACTTAAGTTCAGGATGGGCAGCAAGCCAAACCCTGAATTTGGCAGCAGGCCGGAAGACCGGCCGGTTTCGATGCCCTGATGACTGAAGAATGTAATTAACAGAATAATGAAAAAGGCAAATATCTTTTTATTGTGCATTGTAATAACAACCATTTCGAATATCTTTCCAATAAGCGCCCAGACGGAAGCGGACAGCCGGCAATATCTTTTCCCTGAATTTTCTTCAGGAATTGTCAGGAAGAAAAACGGGAGTACTTCAAATTTAACCCTCAACTATAATACCATCACGCAGAAGATGGCATTCAGTGACGGGAAAAAGATATTCGACATTGCAAACGAAGCTCTGATTGACACAATTATTCTGAATGCCAGGAAATTCATACCATACAACGGAGCTTTCTGTGAAGTACTTGTAAAAGCCCCGTTCACTCTACTTCTCCAGCATAAAAGCGACCTGGTCCCAAAAGGAAGCCCGGCAGGTTATGGTACAACTTCCCAGACATCTGCGATAGACAGTTACACTGGAACAAATGCGAGCATAAATCTCAAGAACCTGGATCAGTACGAAATAAAACCTGCCCCGGTTTATTGGATTGTCAGTAATTCTTCCAGGGCAAGCTTTGTTACC
>DATGWQ010000087.1:0-2634 GCA_035299385.1 Bacteroidales bacterium
ATTGTTTTTTGTTGGTTTTTTCTAATAGTAGATTGATAATCAGCATGATGTGCCTATGCTCGTTAGTCATCCGCAATGTGACTGACGGGGCGAAAGCTTGCCCGGGCAGCAGATTTTAAGATAACATAAAGATATACTGAAGCAATGTGTGGAATAAGTGGTATATACGGATATGAAACCGATCCGGGAAAAAGGAAGGATACTCTGATGAATATGCTTTCTGTTCTGCAGCATCGCGGACCGGATGGATGCGGTTACTATTTAGCTCCTGAAGTGGCGCTCGGGCAGAACCGGCTTTCCATCGTCGACCTGGCAACAGGTGATCAGCCGATAGTAACTGATAAGAGTGTAATAATCTTCAACGGTGAGATATATAATTATATCGAGCTAAAGTCTGAATTGGAGCAAAAAGGGGTTCGGTTCGTCACTACTTGCGACACTGAAGTTTTGCTGAAGGCTTACGAATATTATGGTGAATCCTGTTTTGAAAAGCTGAACGGCCAGTTTGCAGTGCTTATCTGGAATAAACTCACTAAGGAACTGATTGCAGCACGCGACAGGTTTGGTGTGAGGCCGTTCTACATGCTGGATTTTAACAGTAAGATTTACTTTTCAAGCGAGCTGAAGTCTTTTGACCAGGTAACAGGCTATTCCCGGGAGTACGATCCGAAGTACCTTTTTGAGCATTGTCTTCTCTGGAACACTCTTGGCGATCATACGGTTTTTAAGAACATAAGATCTCTTCCTGCCGGCACTTACCGTGTTTTCAGTAAAGGGAGGATGGTGCGCGAGAGCCGGTATTATGAAATAGGGCAGAGTAAGATGCCGGTTTTCAAAAGCATAAGGGAGGCGGGTGAAGCTTTCAAGGCGATGCTCGATGATTCAGTACGGCTAAGGCTTCGTAGCGACGTTCCTGTCGGGGCTTACCTGAGCGGTGGAATAGACAGTTCGGTTGTGCTGTATCTTATTAATAATCATACAAGAAATACCTTCAAGACATTTTCAATAACATTTGAAGACAAGGAATTCGATGAATCATCATATCAGCATGATATGGTGAAGCATATTCATTCGGAGCACCATTCTGTCAATATCACATACGAGAAGATCGACAAGGCATTTCCTGAAGCGGTATATCATTTTGAAAGACCTGTTTTCCGGACAGCCCCGGTACCGTTATTTCTTCTTTCTGAACTGGTCAGGAAGAATGATATCAAAGTAGTTCTGACCGGTGAAGGCGCCGATGAGGTTCTTTTTGGATATGATTCATATAAAGAGCTTAAGCTCCTGGAATTCTGGTCAAGATACCCCGAATCAACCCTGAGGCCAAAGCTTATCAAAAAGCTCTATCCGCATCTGAGCAACTACAGCGATGGGAACCAGTACGGAATGATGAAAATGTTCTACGAGGACTTTCTTCATGAATACGACAACGAGCTTGCCTCCCTGAATATCCGGATAAATAACAACAGGGTAATGCAGAATTACTTCAACGGTGAATACAGGACGGATTTCAATAAGGAGAATTTTATTCTGAGGCTCAGAAAGTGGCTTCCTGAGAATTACCCTTCGTTCAACCTGCTGCAGAAAAACCAGTTCCTCGAGATGCGGACGCTGCTGTCGGGCTACCTTCTCTCCTCCCAGGGCGACAGGATGTCGATGGCTCACAGTGTCGAGGGCAGGTATCCTTTCCTCGATCACAGGCTTGTCGATCTTCTGTTCGGAATGAGCAATGATTACAAGCTGAAGGGATTCAACCAGAAATTTCTGCTGAAAGAAAGTTACAAGACAAATATTCCCCAGTCTATCATCAATCGTCCAAAAAGGCCGTATATGTCACCGGATCTCAGGTCCTTCATAGTCAAAGGCAAACCGACCGATAATACGGCATTCTTCCTCAGCGATGAACTGATAAAGGATTACGGGATATTCAATCCGAAATGGGTCAGGAGATTTCTTCAGAAGTTCAGCGATGGGATCCCTGCCTCGATCGGCTACCGCGACAATATGATAATTACATTCATCCTGTCAACCCAGATTGCCTGTTATTGGATGAGGCATCCGCGGAAATATGTAATGTCAGATGAAATATTAAAAGTAAAAATCAATGAATATGAATCAGCAGGAGAATACACCAGTTTGCGTTGAGGAAAAGGAAAAATCGCCAGTCCTTAAGGAAGAACAGATAAAGGATCAGCTGATCGGGTTTATCTGCCGGCAGTTTCTTGTCGATCCTGAAGATATCCAGCTTGACAAATCACTTGTCGATACAGGGATAATCGATTCAATGGGTCTGATAGAAATCGCCTCCTTCATTCAGCAGAAATTCAGCTTCACGGTTCGCGAGGACCAGATGAACCGGAAGAACTTTGGTTCGGTATTGCTGATTGTGAATTTTATAGAATCCAATTTAAAATGAACATGGCTTTAAAACGCTGTTCCAGGTGCGTTCTGTCTGAGAATTTCCCGAGGATCAGGTTCGACGGGAATGGGGTCTGCAATTTCTGCAACGATGAGCTGCTCCATTCAACCGAAGCCTCACAGATCGAAACTGCAAGGTTGGAAATTAAGAGGCTTTTTGATGATGTAAGGGGGAAGAATGAATATGATGCCATTCTCTGTTACAGCGGAGGC
>DATGWQ010000088.1:0-3108 GCA_035299385.1 Bacteroidales bacterium
AAGAAAGTCAGGCACAGGGGACCTGACTGGTCAGGAATCTTTTGCAGCGATCATGCAATTCTTGCACACGAGAGGCTTTCAATAGTCGACCCACAGTCGGGCAGGCAGCCCATTCTCAGCAAGGACGGGAACCTTGTTCTAAGCATAAACGGTGAAATTTACAATCACCAGGAGATAAGGAAAAAGTATGAAAAGACCTATGAATTCCTTACCCATTCCGATTGCGAGGTGATCCTTCCACTGTACCGCGAAAAAGGCCCTGCTTTCCTCGAAGAGTTGAATGGCATCTTTGCATTTGCGCTGTATGACAGGGAGAAAGACATTTACCTCGTCGCACGTGACCACATGGGAATCATACCTTTATATAATGGCTATGATGAACATGGAAACTATTTTGTTTCTTCTGAGCTGAAAGCGCTCGAAGGTGTTTGCAAAACTTACACCGAATTTCTTCCGGGGCACTATTTGTACAGTCCCGATAAGATTATGAAGAAATGGTACCAGCGTGACTGGATGAATTATGAAGCTGTTGAAGACAAAAAATCTGATATGGGCGAGCTGCGAAAGGCTCTCGAAGGTGCCGTGCACAGGCAGCTGATGTCGGATGTACCCTATGGCGTCCTTCTTTCCGGCGGACTAGACTCCTCAGTTATTTCAGCAATCGCAAAGAAGTTTGCCGCAAAGAGGATAGAGACATACGATACAGCTGACGCCTGGTGGCCGCAGCTTCATTCTTTTGCAGTCGGGCTGGAAGGCTCCAGGGATCTTCCCGAGTCGAGGAAAGTTGCGGACCATATCGGAACCGTTCATCACGAAATAAATTTCACCCTTGAAGAGGGCCTCGATGCTTTGCGTGATGTGATCTACCACATTGAAACATATGATGTCACTACTGTAAGAGCCTCCACACCGATGTACCTTCTTGCGAGGGTCATAAAATCGATGGGGGTGAAGATGGTGCTGACCGGGGAAGGCGCTGATGAAATATTCGGAGGGTACCTTTATTTTCATAAAGCCCCTGATGCGAGGTCATTTCATGAGGAGACAGTGAGAAAGCTGAACAAGCTTCACCTGTATGATTGCCTGCGTGCGAACAAGTCACTTGCAGCCTGGGGGGTCGAAGGTCGTGTGCCTTTCCTCGACAAGGAATTCATGGATGTTGCAATGCGGCTCAATCCGGCGGATAAAATGATTTCACAGGGGAAAATTGAAAAATGGATCCTACGCAAAACATTCGAGGACTATCTTCCTGCAAGCATTGCATGGCGTCAAAAGGAACAGTTTTCCGATGGCGTAGGTTACGGATGGATTGATTCGCTCAAAAAGCTTACATCTCAAGCTGTTTCTGATCATCAGCTTGCAAATGCCCGGTATCGGTTCCCGATAAACCCTCCGATGAACAAGGAAGAATATTTCTACAGGTCGATATTTGCTGAACACTTCCCGTCTGACAGCGCGGCTTTATGCGTGCCGTCAGTACCTTCTGTTGCCTGCAGCACCGCCGAAGCGCTTGCCTGGGACGCTTCATTCAGGAATATAAACGATCCTTCGGGACGAGCTGTGATGAACGTGCATAATGAATCGTATAAAGGGTAGATTTCATAAATCCTGCTTTCTGGCTACCCCTGACCCCCAGGGGGGGCGCGCGAGAAAGTCCCCCTCTGGGGATTTAGGGGTAAGTTATAGAGGAGCCTAGGGTAATTGTATAAAAATATTCTTACTTTTATCGGTAACGAATCAACCTTGAAAATTCCTGCCGATGAAAAAAGACCTCAGCGCAATACTATGCGCTTCAATTGCCGTTGCAGCCTGTGGAAAGGCTGAAAAGGAAAAGCCACTGCCGAACATTGTCTATATCCTTGCCGACGATCTCGGGTATGGCGACCTGAGCTGCTATGGACAGCAAAGATTCAAAACTCCAAACATCGACAGGATTGCAGCCGAAGGGATGCAGTTCAGCCAGCATTACACCGGTTGCACTGTTTCAGCTCCTTCAAGATGCAGCCTGATGACCGGCCTTCATACGGGTCATACTTCCATCAGGGGCAATAAAGGATGGGAGCCTGAAGGGCAATGGCCAATGTCTGCATCAGCCGTCACTATTCCCGAGATGCTCAAAACAAAAGGTTATGTTACCGGGGCATTCGGTAAATGGGGCCTTGGGTTTATTGATACCGAAGGCGACCCTAACAGCCAGGGCATAGATGAATTCTTCGGTTTCAACTGCCAGAGCCTCGCCCATAATTACTATCCCGATCACCTCTGGCATAACAGGGAGAAGGTGTTGCTTCATGAAAATGACAGTGGAAAAATTGGTGCCTACAGCGCCCGGGTTATCCACGACTCAGCATTGAAATTCATTGAGAAAAACAGCAAAAAACCTTTCTGTCTTTTTTATACCACAACGATCCCTCATGCTGAACTTTTTGCACAGGAGAAATACATGCAAATGTTCAGGGGGAAATTCCTTCCTGAAAAGCAATTCAAGGGAACTGACGATGGTCCGACTTTCAGGCTTGGTCCATATGGATCACAGCCTGAAAGTCATGCCGCATGGGCTGCCATGATCACGCAACTCGATGATTATGTCGGTGAAATTATTGCCAGGCTGAAAGAGCTTGGTCTCGAGGAAAACACCATTGTAATGTTTGCATCCGACAACGGGCCTCACCTTGAAGCAGGCGCAGATCCGGATTTCTTCAACAGCAACGGTGATCTGAGAGGGTACAAGCGCGATATGTATGACGGCGGGATCAGGACGGCATTTCTTGTTAAATGGCCCGGCAAAATCATTCCGGGTTCAAAAAGTGATCACGTTTCAGCTTTCTGGGATCTTATGCCAACCCTTTCTGAAATTACCCGCGCTGAAATGACGAGCCGGACAGACGGCATATCGTTCCTGCCGACTTTGACCGGGAAAGGAGAGCAGAAGAAGCACGATTACCTGTACTGGGAATTCCATGAGCAGGGAGGCAAAACAGGAGTGAGGATGGACAACTGGAAGGCGATAAGGCTGAATGTCGACAAAAATCCTGACAGCCCGGTTGAACTTTATGACATATCCTCAGACATCGGAGAGACAAAAAATATTGCTGCTGAACATCCCGA
>DATGWQ010000089.1:0-4838 GCA_035299385.1 Bacteroidales bacterium
ATATTTTCGCTGTCTATTATTCACCTTAACACTAACTAATTTTATGAAGAAAAGTCTGATCTTTTTTGTTCTGATGCTGTTTACAGGTGCGCTGTTAACGGCTCAGACAGTTATGATTACGGGGACTGTGACTTCGAAGGAAGATGGTTCCCCGATCCCGGGAGCGAATGTCACTGTCAAAGGGACAACAGTAGGTACATTAACCGGTACGGACGGGAAATACCAGATCAATACTCCTTCGAATGCGACTACACTCGTATTCTCATTCATTGGTCTGGCAGATCAGGAAGTTATTATAAACGGAAAAACTTCCATTGATGTAAGTCTTGCCACTGATCTTGCATCTCTTGACGAGGTAATAGTAGTTGCTTACGGGACCTCAAAAAGATCTTCATTCACGGGTTCGGCGGAAGTTGTTAAAGCTGACAAACTAGTCAAAATACAGACAGCTTCCGTGGCAAAAGCTCTTGAAGGAGCATCTGCAGGTGTACAGGTCACGGGTGGAACCGGTCAGCCGGGTTCGAGTGCAAACATTAGGATCCGTGGCATAGGCTCGGTAAATGCTTCCAGTGCGCCACTTTATGTGGTGGACGGCGCTCCATACGACGGAGATCTGAGTTCCATTAACCCGAATGACGTTGAATCCATTACTGTACTAAAAGACGCTACCTCTGCGGCTCTTTACGGTGCACGTGGCGCAAACGGTGTGATAATCGTTACAACCAAGAAAGGCAGTTCAGGGAAATCCTCTGTCAATTTCAAATCCAGTGTTGGTACCGTCAGAAGGGCTGTTCCGGAATATGACCGGGTAAACATTCCTGAATACTACGAACTTATGTGGGAAGGATGGAAAAATGCACTCGTGATCGCAAATGGTCAGACACCGGCAAATGCTGCAACTCTGGCCAGCGGCACATCATCGAGCGGAATTGTAAATAAACTTGGCGGATATAATGTATACAATGTTGCAAATGATCAGCTTGTTGGCACTGATGGAAAAATAAATCCAAATGCTGCCCTGCTTTATGCAGATGACTGGAATAAAGCCCTTGAGCAAACAGGCATCAGGCAGGATTACAATCTTTCTCTGAGTGGCGGAAGCGAAAAAAGCACATACTTTGCATCTCTGGGTTACCTGAATGAAACAGGTATGATTAAATGGTCTGACTATAACCGTTTTACAGGACGTATCGGAGCAGCCAGCCAGGTAAATAACTGGTTCAAAATGGATGCAACCCTTTCAGGAGCAACATCCAAACAGAATGGATTCCTTGCAGAGGGGACATACACAACCAATCCTTTCTACTATGGTCGCATGATGGGCCCAATCTACCCGATTTATCAGCGCGATGCTCAGGGCAATATTGCTCTCGATGGTTCGGGGAATCCGCTTTATGACCTTGGCGGGGGTACCAGCGTATACAAATGGGCAGGGCATACCCGTCCGTATGCTGCCAATTCAAACCTTATCGTGACGCTTCCTCTTGACGAAAGATCAACAGCCCTGAACTCATTTTCAGCAAGGGTCGGTAGCGAGATTGCATTCCTGAAAGGATTCAGGCTTAGAGTTTCAGCCAATGATGATATGAATAATTATCTGGGTACAACATACCAGAATAATAAATTCGGAGATGCAGAATCTGTGAAGGGGAGGTCTACAAAAAGCTATACCAGGAGCAATTCCTTCACAATCGATGAGGTACTAAATTACGGTAAACAAATCGGCAGTCATAACATCGCTTTACTCGCTGGTCATGAGAATTATTTGTACACCAGGAACTACATTTCCGCGACCAGAACCGGTTATACAATTCCTACTACTGAGCTTGTTGCAGGTTCTGTAGCTGAAGGTTCAACTTCATATACAGACCAATACTCTATAGAAGGTTATTTTTTCCAGGCTAATTACGACTTTTCCAACAAGTATTATGTCTCAGGTTCTTTCCGCACTGATGGTTCATCAAGATTCTACCAGGATGTACGCTGGGGATCATTCTGGTCAATAGGCGGATCATGGAGAATCAGCGAAGAGAACTTCCTGAAGAGCATTAAAATGATTGATAACCTGAAATTGAAGGTGTCATTCGGCCAGCAGGGTAATGATAACATCGGAAGTTATTATGGCTGGCAGAGTCTTTATTCCTTTAATGACACGAATAACGGAAACCTTAATGGAGCAATCCATTCACAGCTTGAGAATAAGACACTGCAGTGGGAAAAGAATGCAAATCTCAACGCAGGTTTAGAATTTGGCCTTATCGGCAGGATAAGAGGTTCATTCGAATACTTCAAGAGACAATCAAGTAACCTGCTTTTCAATGTACCGCTTCCCCAGTCAACTGGGCTTTCATCAAAATGGGGTAATATCGGTACCATGAAAAATAATGGATTCGAGGTTCAGGTTGCTTACGATGTCCTGAAATCCAATGATTTTATCTGGACATTCGATGTGAATGCAACCAGCTATGTGAATGAGATTACAAAAATGCCGACGGGACCCGATGGTAAACCCCAGGAGATAATTTCCGGAAATAAGAAACTTTCAGAAGGCCACTCAATATATGATTACTGGTTAAGGGAATATGCCGGGGTTGATCCGACTGACGGAAGCGCACTCTATTATATGGATACCAAGGACGCTGATGGTAATCTTACCGGTCGTGAAACGACAAAGGACCAGAATAAGGCAAGCTACTACTATGTCGGCTCATCTATTCCGAAATTTTATGGTGGTGTAACTAACACATTTTCCTGGAAAGGTATAAGCTTATCGGCTCTCCTTACCTACCAGATAGGTGGCGACATGTACGACTCCAACTGGGCTTCTCTTATGCATACCGGGGCTTTCGGATCCAACTGGTCGACAGACATTAAGAGGCGCTGGCAGAAGGAAGGCGACATCACAGATGTGCCTAGGCTTCAGAACAATTATACTGCAGGTACTGCAGCATCATCGAGGTACCTGACAGATGCCAGTTTCCTTTCTGTAAGAAACGTGACGCTCTCATACAATCTTCCCAAATCCCTGGTGAATAAAATCGACATACAGGATGCCAGGGTTTTTGCCTCAGGTGACAATCTCGCATTGTTCACAGCGAGAAAAGGAATGGATCCGCAACAGTCTTTTAGTGGAAATGCTGACTTCACTTATGTCCCCAGCAGGATCATCAGTTTCGGATTAAACTTAACTTTCTAATAAGATTCTCACATGAAAAACATATTTAAAATTCTTCTTGCTGCAACTTTAATTCTGGGCGGTTGTGAAGCAGATTATCTTGAGAGAGTCCCAACCACAAGCATTACGGATTCAGATCTCTTCAGCACAGTGGTGGGTGCTCAGACAGCTCTCGAGGGGATTCACCGCAATATGTACCAGTTTTATTCGACCCATGACAGGTTCGGACAGAAATCAGTTGATCTCGCTGTCGATCTCATGGGAGAAGACATGTATCAGAGCGAACGTGGTTACGGATGGTTTGTAAGCTGGTATCAGTATATCGAGCACAGAAACATAAACTCCGCTAACCTGGAGTATATCTGGGCATTCTATTACGATATTATCGATAACGCAAACATTATCCTGAAAAATATCGATAATGCATCTGATGCAGCTCTTTTCTCTGAGAAGGTAAGCAATATCAAAGCCCAGGCTCTTACTTACAGAGCCTTCGCCCACTATCAGCTTGTACAACTGTATGCAAACAGGTATGTACCGGGCGGCTCCAACAATCATCCCGGCATCCCGGTTATGACTGAACCCACACAGCAGGGAAAAGCAAGATCAACAGTGGCTGAGGTTTACGCAATGATTAATTCTGATCTTGATGCAGCTATTGCTGCCTTCAATGCGTCGCCAACGATTACAAGGCCGAATAAATCGCACCTTAATCTTCGTGTTGCACAGGGAATTAAAGCACGTGTTGCTCTTACTACCGGTGATTATGCCACTGCCGCCTCTATGGCACATTCTGCAAGAACAGGATTCCTGCCAACGACTGACAATCTCAGCGGAATGAATGATTCCAACGATAGGGAATGGATGTGGGCTTCTGTCCTCATTGATGAGCAGCAGACAAGCTATGCATCATTTTTCTCACAAATCGATCCTTATTTCGGAGGTTATGCTACTCTGGGCAACCATAAGCTGCTCAGCACTGCCGTATATAACTTCATGTCTGCTACCGACCAGAGAAAACAGACATTTGTTACCATAGGTTCAAAACAAAGAGTGGGCATAAAATTCACCGGCTGGGGGGAATGGACTAACGATTACCTTTATATGAGATCTGGTGAAATGTATCTTATAGAGGCAGAAGCGTTGGCCCGTCAGGGACAGGATGCATCTGCACAGGATGTGCTCTATAGCCTCATAACAACCCGCGATCCCGGATATGTTAAGTCTACACTTACCGGCGCAGCATTGATAGATCATATCATGATGCACAGGCGTGCAGACCTCTGGGGCGAGGGACAGCGATTTTTCGATCTTAAGAGATTAAACCTGCCGCTCGACAGGTATAACCTTGGTCATACACAATCATTATGGAATGCAGCAGGATCATTCCCGGCAGGCGATAAGAATTTCACATTCCTTATTCCAAAACAGGAAATCGATGCCAACCCACTGATGGTTCAGAATGATTTATAACCTATAATTCAAAAAATATAAAACCGTCCTTTCATGGGCGGTTTTTTTTAACGTAGAGACAAGGCATGCCTTGTCTCTACTGTTTTTATCAGGTACCGTGTTTTTACATGATCCTGCGGATCAGCCTCAATTTGTGAGAATACCCGTTCTTTTCGGGTTTGAAGATCCCCTGGTGATCGATACGGTCTAT
>DATGWQ010000090.1:0-12224 GCA_035299385.1 Bacteroidales bacterium
GATTCCATGTAATTCTCATTGAAATGCTCTTCCATCAGGGCTCTTTCGAAATGAAAGGATTTGATAAGAACCTGGAAGACCATTTCGCCGGTGGCTGCATCCATTACACCTGCAACCTGGTTATTTTCAGCTTTGATTTCCTCGAGAGGAGTATGTGAATAGAAGCTGATGAAGCCGTTTTTCGTCATAAATTTCTGGGCATTGACTGACAATGCCAGAAGAAGGCAGAATGTGAAAGTCGATATATATTTCATGGTTTATAGTGTTTGATAATAAACAAACAAATTGATAAATGGTTAACTTAGTAAACGCGAAGCACGCAAAGTTTCCGCAAAGAACGCGAAGAAAATATTTGCGACCGTTGCGTCTTCTGTCTGCGCCCTTTGCGTTTTATTTTTTTATTTCCAATTGGCTCCTGAATTATGTTTTAAGGTGAAGACCCTTGAGATATTAAACCCGAAATGAATATCTCCTTTTGTCCAGGTTCCTGCAGTTTCGCCTATGAATGCCTTTTCGATCATCCCGAGTGAATTCGTGAATATAAGCTGGAAGACATGCCCCCCGGTTTCAATATCAAAACCAAGGGAGAGAGGATTATAAACAGGTTGTGAGAAATCCTTTTTGGGATTTATCAGATAATAATATTCTGCGTTCAGGCTGGTCCTTTTTGTGAGCTTGATCCTTCCGCCTGCACCGACAGAATAGATGTCATTCGGATCGAGCTCTGTTGTGACAAGGTTCCTGTGAATATATGAAGGGGCAAGCTGCAGCGAGAGGGCCTGGCTGATCTTTCTTCCTACAAGTACCTGTGCAACATAGGCAAGCCTTGACGAGAAATAATTTGTTCGGTTCGGATCCGGGAATTTGATAGTTTTAAGGGCGGCTGATGTGACGACTGAAACCGAAACAGGCATATTTACGGCTCCTGTGGATTGTCTTAAAACAGAAAACTTCGTAAATCCATCGAATGTCTTTTCGGAAGACCCCCTCCCTGCACCTATCATCAGCCATTTTGTTATACCGTATTCCAGGCTGAGATGGATATTTGACTGGTCGAGGCCGAAGAAGTTATAGGCGCCGGAGTTCAGTGTTCCGAACCGGTGCGAGATTCTGAAATCGAGCTGTCCCGGAGGCATTCTTTCAATGGAGTGACCATTCATCACTCTTGTGGATTTGAAAGTGGCAGTTGCGTAATTTGTTTCTTTTTGTGAGTTTTCGTTTAGAAGGTTCATAAGGTCATCCTGAGCCTTCATGGCAAACGGGATGAAAAACATGAAAAGGAAGAGGCAGATCTTTTTCATCACAAATGTCAATTAGTTTTCAGGCATTCCTTTTGCAACCCATATTTTGAGCTGGGCAACTCCGCAGCTGCTCATTTTTCCGTTCGGCGGCATCGGCTTTGATCCAGTGCCGTCGATTGCAGGAATGATCCTGCCGGCATTTGATTTTACATCAGCATATTTCTGAAGGTGAACTCCTCCCCCGAAAGCTGCACTTGCATCGGAATGGCATGACCAGCAGTTATTGCTTAATACCGGTACAACGGTGCCGCTGAAAGTGACATTTGAAGTATCACATGAATTCCTGTATTCAGGATAGAGCGCTTCCTCATTATCATAATAGCAACCTGCCAGGATAACCAGGATTGCAATGATTGCCGGTGCACAGAATTTTTTCATTTAGTTATTAGGATATCCGTTATTCACCCAGATCTGGAATTGCCTTATCCTGCATGTTGAGAGTGCTGCCAGGGGCGTCGGCGGCATTCTTGTAACACCCGCCCCTGTAAGGGATTTCATAAGAAGCCCGGATGAAGCAGCCGATGAGACGCCTGAATAGGAGGAGAGATTTACACCTCCCTGTGGTGCAGTGCCGCTGTGGCAGCCTGTGCAGGAAAGCTGCAGGAAGGGATTTATTACTTTGCTGAATGTTACGGGGGCAACTGTATCGCACACCTCACCGCAGTTCTCGTTGAGTGCTCCGTACATTATCCATTTCCCTATCGAATCAATCTCGGCAACTGTGAGCTGGGGGCTTCCGGCCGGGGGCATTTTATCTTCACCTCCTGAGGTGGTTATAACCCTGTAAAGCTTGCTTGAGGTTTTGTTTCCGGGCACAACCAGGTTTCTGATATTTGTATAGGAGGTCAGGTTATAACCTTCCTGGTGAGATGCGGCATCGTGGCATCCCGTGGAGCCACAGCGGGAAGCTATAACCGGAAGTATGTCACGGCTGAAGCAGGCACGGGCAACATAGCTGTTCCCGCCGTTATTGCCTCCGTTGTTTCCCCCGTTGCCTTCAGGACATGTTGTCTCGCCGGCACCCTGGTCTATCCATAATCTTATCTTAACCCGGTTTTCCAGGCTCAGCGGCTGGTCGGGCGGCATCTTGTTTTCACCCCATTTTGAAATAATAGCCTCATAAAGCGCGCTTTTTGATGAGTTGAACGGAGTAATTCCCTGCATTATGCCCTGGTAATTATTCAGGATATAACCCGATTCTCCTGTCCCGTCATGGCAACCGGTCATCGCACAGCCATTCTGAAATACCGGCAGCACCTCGGAGGTGAAACAGACCTCCGGGAAACCTGTTATATCTGCCTCATGGGTGCAGTATCCAAATATCAGAAGCGGGAAAATTAAAATGACAGCTAACCTCTTCAGATTTTTCCTCACTAATTTCATATAGCTCTAAACAATAAAGATACTTAGAAATTCAATATAATAACACAGGGTTAACGAAGGTTATTGTGCAACCGGAACTCATATTCAAAGTTCGGAGTGAATATTCCCAGGCCGAGGTTTTCTGTTATTTTATTAACAGTCCAGTATTTTCCTTCATCTATTTCTTCGTGGTTGACAAGAGGTATCTTGTCTGTAACAGCAGAAAACGAATATACAAGCTCACGTTCCCTGTCAGATTTCCAAATGTATTTTCTGTCGAATGACGGTTCCAGATCTGTTATCCCCAGCTCTTCGCGAGTTTCTCTCGCAAGCGCATCTTCAACGTTCTCGCCCGGATCAATATGGCCTCCTACCGATGTATCCCATTTTCCCGGCTGAATGTCTTTGGATAATGATCTTTTCTGAAGGAACATTTCTCCTGCGGGATTAAATAATTTCAAATGAACGACAGGGTGAAGCAGGAAGCTTTTCCCGTCGTGGCATACACTTCGGGGAGCTTCACCGATAACGTTTCCGTCTTCATCGACAATGGGAAAGATTTCTATGGAATTGTCTTTCATATTACAAAGATACTCATTCCTGACGACCCCCCTGATCCCTCCTATTGGCGGAAGGACGGGTTAGGGTCATTTCACCACCACGAACCCCACCCTGACCATATTTCCATCTTCATCGACGGCCGTGAGGATGTGTTTGCCTGCTGAGGCAAATATTTCAACCTGGTGTATAGCTCTGGTGGTTGCCAGAAATCTTTCGTCGAGGTGCCAGAAGATCTTTTTCGACAGGTTTCGGTGTGCAATTTCTGCGACGATCCTGGTCCGCATGCCTGTTTCATCCCGGGGAATGAATATGCTGATCCCGTTTGTCGGGTAGATGAATTCCATTACAGGGATGGTCTTTCCAGGCTTGCACCGAGGGTCGGGTGGTGGCACAGGCTTGTATTCAGGATGTTTCTGCCTGTAATAATGTTCCATTGCAGGCGGCAGGACAAACCAGGGCTCATTCCTGATCTCAGCAGGTGAAGCGCATGAAGAATTCACCTGCAATGTTCCGTTCATATTCAGGTGTATTATCTGGTGATAAGGACATGAAGCACTTTTCAATCCGTTTGAGCTGATGCTGATTTCGACTGTTTCGGGACAATCAGGTCCGGCACGGTAACCACTTTGCCTGCACACAGGAACAGTTGTCATGTCTTCGAACGGTGTTCCGAACCAATCTCCAGTGCCTGTAAGGTTAACAAGATCGAACAGTACCGGCGCTGCCGCAGTAATTCCGGTCAATCCCGGCCTTCCCTCGCCATCTGCATTACCGGCCCACACTGCTATCACATACTTAGGTGTTGTGCCAATGGCCCATGCATCCCTGAATCCGAAGCTTGTGCCGGTTTTCCATGCTATGCCGGGGATTGATGAGAAATATTGCCAACCTGTCTCGCTTTCAGGCCTGTTCACCTTTAAAAGGGCTTCATAAGTAAGCCAGATTGCCGAGGCTGAAAGTACAGGACCGGGATCTTCAGTCAGCTTCTTCTTTTCCTTATTCCCAATATCAAGGACAGGCTGGTGATAATCTTCCACATAGTACTTTTTTTCTTCCAGGTATCTTTTCAGCACTCTCGACAGAGAAGCATATGCACCGCCAAGCTCCCACAAAGTTGTTTCTCCTCCACCAAGGATAATTGACAGACCGTAGTAATCGGCGGGCTTGTTGAAAGTAGTGAAGCCTGTTCTTTTAAGCAGGTCGAGGAATCTTTCGGGATTATATTGCTGAAGCATCTTTACAGCCGGTATGTTCAGAGATTGCGATAATGCAGCTCCTGCATGCACTGCACCACTGTATGTCAGGTCGAAGTTCTTCGGAGAAAAGCCGGGGAACCTTGTTGGTATGTCGGGAACAACAGCATCAGGAAGTATTTCGCCCGATTGCTGCATTCCGGCATACAGGAATGGTTTAAGGATGCTGCCAGTGCTTCTTGGAGACCTGATGATATCAACATCGTTTCCATGATCTCCCCGGGATTGGCTGTTTCCGACATAAGCAAGCACGTTGCCGGTCGCCACGTCTATGATCAGGCATGCTGAATTGAAAATGAAATTTGCCGAAAGATCCTTCTGGTGAGTGTTAATGATCCCTGTTGCTCTTTCCTGCAGGAAAGGATCAATCGTTGTTATGATCGTCCTGCCTTTTTTTGTTTTGAAATAATAATCAGTGAGGTGAGGTGCCCCGACAGGCAAAGCGGTCGGTTCGGACGGTACGGGTTCATCCATGGCAAGGCTGAGCGACAGGGTATCAAAACAGCCTTTTGAGCATAGTTTTCTCAGCAAAGCATCCCTCTTGTTCTTCAAAATCTCCTGGTTTCTTCCCGGGAATACCAGTCCGGGAGAATTCGGAAGTATGGCAAGCGTTGCTGCCTCAGCCCAGCTCAGGGATGTGGCAGATTTTCCGGTATATCTCCATGCCGCTGCATCCAGGCCTACGGTGTTCCCGCCAAACGGGGCATTCGCAGCGTACATTGCAAGAATATGGTCCTTCGAGCTGAAAATTTCAAGCTTCACCGCTGACAAGATCTCCCTGAGCTTGTTTAAGTATGTCCTTTTCCTGTTGCCTGCGGAAATTCTTGCGACCTGCATCGTAATGGTGCTTCCGCCGCTTACGATTTCACCACGGCGTATATTGTTTACCATTGCACGTTCAAGCGCCACCGGGTTCACACCTGGGTGGTACCTGAACCACTTGTCTTCAAATGTCAGCAAGGCTTGTTCAAATTTCTCAGGGACTTCGGTTGCCGGAAATCTCCATTGACCGTCATCGGCGATCCTTGCTCCCAGAAGGCTGCTGTCTGAAGCGAGGACAACCGTAGACAGTGGTTTGCTGAACCGCGGCAGGGGAGAAAGCAAAACCGGAGCTGACAGAACTCCGGCTGCAATCAACATTATTTTTATTCTTTTCTTCAAAATCCTTCCGCTGTCACTTTCACCCGCGTACCGGGTTTACGTGCATAGATATCAGGTGAATACATTGCCTCGCACCATACCGATGGCTGTAAGAATTCTCCTGCATAGGAAGCTGAGGCGATGATTACGAATGTTTTTGTCTGACCCGGGGTAAGGAGAAAATAGGTATTCACCCTGTCATCTCGATAGTCGCGGTAATCGTATGTTCCTTCCTTAATGCCATATTCAGCCTCATACATCCTGGTATTCCTGATCTCCCATCCCGATGGCATCATCTGCGTGAGGGCAAGATTCTCGACACGGGTGAAGGTGTTGTTAGTAATCTTCACAACGATCATCAGGTCTGTTCCCTGCCTGAGATTTGTCTGGTCGAGCGGATTCATTTTAAGATCGAAATAATCAACGCTCATTGAAATTCCTTTTGCCGTAGCTGTGGCATCTGTTGTCATCGGAATTCCTTTACGTGTGAGGGTCACATATACTGCATTCTCAGATGTATTGCTGACGGTCACGTTATTATTTCCAGGTTTTATATTGATCTGTTCGGACGCCAGCTCTTTTGCTCCAAGTGAAAGTTCCTTTTTCTGATTGTTTATGTTTAGCGAGATATTCATTTTCCGATCATTACCAGCAGGCATCGATTCTGCCCATTTCATGTAGGCCATCAGTCCCCATGACAACGACTGGGTGCTGTACCATGACTCAGAGCTGAATTTGTCACAGATCTCCTTCAGCAATGGCAGTGCCTGCTCCTGGTTTTTCAGCAGTGTAAGAGTATATAAAACTATTGCCCTGTCGCGCAGCTCGCTGCCATAATAATAGTTCCAGTAATCCGGTTCCGTGCCAGTATCCCTCATGTCGAGAAGAGCATTGGCGACCTCGGTTCTGCCGGTGAGAGCGAAAGAGGCTGAGAGCAGCCATCTCGCAAGTTTCGGAAGATCTTTTGTCTCACGAAGCCTGTTCATTGCCCCCTTCTCGGGCTGGCCCGCGAGAGCCAGGCTGAACAACCTGTATGCCTGGTCGTTCTGTGTATACCTGTACTGCGCATCAAACCTCCAGTCCCTTGCCAGCTTCGACTGGTATGCCTGCCATTTCTGTATAAAACCCGAGGGCACACTGTAGCCTGCCTTTCCGGCTTCAATCATGAAATGACCGGCATATGAGGTCACCCAGTTGTCGGGCTGGTAAGAACCGGGCCAGAGAGCAATCCCCCCGTCGGCCATCTGTCTTGATGATATGACATTAATTGCGTGCCTGATATTTGATCCGATTTCCTGCAGCGCTGCAGGATCTTTTACTCCGATATTTTTAAGATAAAGCTGTGGGAACGCACCGGAGGTAATCTGTTCAGAACAACCGTGAGGATAACCGATGAGATAACCAAGCCTCTTCTCAAGATTTATTGAAGGAAGAGCCGAGATTTCAAGTTTTGCAGAATTCGAACCCTCGATCCCGAATGGGGAAAAAGTATTCTCCCATTTCTCACCCGCTTTCAGGATCTTTAGCTCTGACCGCGTCTCGGCTGGATTCGGAACCCTGATGTCGAGCTCCAGGTCGTACCTTGCTGTTTCACCTCCGCCGGAGGCTGTTACGCTGATCTTTGCAACACCGGTTTTTCCGCCTGAGGTAAATGTGAAGACTGAGTTCTTTTCGCCCGGCGCCTTGACGGGAATGATCCTGTTGTTTTCCGGGAGGCTTACCAGCTCATTTGTTTCTGCCTTCAGCGTAACCTCTTTGATTCCCTCTTTCTGCACAAACAGAGTCACGGGTAATTCCACCTTTTCACCCGGGCTTACAACTCTCGGAGCTGTTACCAGGACCATCAGGGGATCGCGTACAGGAACGGCTTTTTCTGCAATCCCGAATGCCCTGTCATTACCGGCTATCACCATGGTCCGGACAGAGCCGGTATACTGGGGCAACGTGATGGCATGGGAATTTGTTTTTCCCTGTTCGAGCCTGAAGGGACCAAGGAACTTGACAATTGGAATGAACCTTTGTGCCTTGTTTGCCGACTTGTCGATCAGGGTTTCATCTCCGCCGATTGCCAGCAGCCTGTCGAGGGTTCCTCCGAAAGCACCGAGAACATTGTCATAAAGGTCCCATGTCTGTACTCCCAGCGCTTCCCTGGCATAGAAATATTTCCACGGATCAGGTGTTTTGAAACCTGTAATGTCGAGAAGGCCTTCATCGACAACAGCAACGGTGTAGTTCATGGCTTTGCCTGAGCTTTCACTCACTTTTACAACGAATGGTTTCTGTGATCTCAGCTCATCCGCCATATCGATAACCGGTTTCAGCCTTGAGCCCGGATCTTCGACCATAAGGGGAACTATGCCGTAAAGTCTTACAGGCATATCGTTTATTGACTGTGAATGTGGTTGTATGATTGTTACATACGCGTATACATTCGGAGCCATTTCCGGTTTGGCCTTGATCTTCACCACGGTATTCCCTTTCTCCGTTCCGGTCCTTACTTCGTCGAGGACACCGGTTGAATTCTCGAGTGTGATTATTGCCCTTGAGTTTTCGGGAGAGGGAAATGAAAGAGAGATGTCTTCACCCGGGGCATACTTCTCTTTATCGGTGCTCACAGTTAACAGTGTTGCTCCTTCAGTATTGCCTTTCATGCCATATTCCCATGGCCAGTCTACAAGAAGTATCTTACCTGTTGAATGTCCACCGGGGGTTGTTACCCTTACCAGGTACCGGCCCCAGTCTTTCTTATCAATGTTGAACGTCCATGATGCTTCACCACCCGATGTGCTTATGGTCTTCGTCAGGACAGGTTTATAAACATGGTCCGAAATATACCTGCCAATATTCTCTTCATCCGATTCCCACCACCACCTGTAGGAAATCTTGAAAAGAGATATTTCAACTTCACTGTTTACCGGTTTTCCATTTTCATTCAGGGTTACGATCTTCACTTCATTGTCATTATCAGTGAAAAGCATCCGGCTCTTTCCCCTGAGTCCGGGAAGATTGATTCCTGCAAATACATGATAGGGCGCATATGGGAATGAAGCCTGTGTAATGCTTTCATCACCTCCCGGTTCCATTGCCCTGAGTGTGAATACTGCGTTGAGCATTCCCGGGGCATTCAATTCCCGCGAAGGTTCGAATGTCACATTGGCATTGCCTTCATTATCAGTCTGGGAATCATATATGTTAATAGTTTCCGACCTGAATTCGCTTACCGGATCGTCGAAGATATACTGGGAGTATTTCGGGAAATCTGTCCGGGTATGCTTCAGGATATATTCAACAGATGCTTTCAGATTCTTTGCAACAGAACCGTTGAGCCATTTTACATTGAGCTTTCCAGTTTCTTTTTCATTGTTTCCTCCGAGAATATCAGCATCAAACTTAAAATCAATTTTAAGCCTGTTCGGCTTAACAGTTTCAATCCGGATCCTTTTGGTAAACGTGGCACCGCCAATCCTGAACACAGCCCTGTAGTTTCCTGTGACTGCATCCGAAGGAGTGTAAGTCGTGAACACAAGAAGGTTCTTGCCATCAGGCTTCTGTACCTGGTTATCGATCCGCTGTTCCATCGGGTTAATAAGCTCAAACTGTACAGGATGCCCGGTCGGAAGATCGGTCTTCATGTCTTTTATAAAGATTGAAAGGTATATTGAATCGCCTGGTCTCCAGACATCCCTCTCTCCATAAACAAAAGCCTTTATCCCATTCTCCGGCTTGTTTCCGGAAACATCGAAAGAGCTGAGCGACAATGATGAACCGTCGTTTGTCTTAAGATAATTCCTGTCCTTGTCCTTCCGGGCGATCAGAAGGAAAGGAGGCCGTTCGCAGTATAATGCTGCTTCACCATCCTGGTTGGTCTCACCTGATGCGATCTGCTGCATCTGGAAATCGTAAACCTGTATCTCAGCTCCCGGAATGGGCAGGGCGGATATCAGGTCATTCACCATGACATGCATGACATTATCCTCCCCTTTCTTTGCAATCAGTCCAAGGTTTGAAGCAAGAATGTTCCTTGTTGCGCGCCTGTCGGGACTGTAATAAGCCGCTTTACAGGGATCATCACGATCCTGCCAGTTGAAGTCAGCGGAATAATATGCAATTTCTTCAGGATCATCATAGTAGTTATCCGGATCTGCCCAGGCTTCCCTGCTTTGCTCTTCAGCCCTTTGATAGATCTCATCATATTTGCTATTGTCATCGGATGAGCTGCATGGATAAAGGGAATAGGATTTTCTCATGCCAAGAGAAACCCTGTAGAGCACACCAGGTTCTACATCAATGTAATCGGCAAGGTCTACAGTGAAGAGATTCCAGTTCCCGTTGGTCGTTCCCTGGTTCACCAGGTCAACTCTGCCCGAATAAACAGGACGCCCGAATCTTTTCATCGAATAACCTCCGTTCATGTCGCTCTCCTGGAGAAAGTACGGCAGGTTACTGGCAAAGATCTTTACGATTGTAAGGTCGACAGCCTTGAGGTTGGCTGCCCTGAAAGGAAAAATCAGGTTTTTGGACGACGGAACGATTACTCCTTTTCCAACCATCTCGATCCCCGGCTGAACTGAAGTGAAATCGAGCTGCTTTGAATAAGCCTCAGCAAGTGACTGTCCACCTGAGCTGCGGAGGGAATTTTCAATGTCCAGCCCGACTGTTCCCTGCAGCTTCTCTCCGGGGATTACCGTTACGATGTTGGAATTGACGTTTACGACCGATTCAACCGGACGTGAGAAATGAATGATGCCTGTCATATCCTGTTTTGCATCCACAGGATCAGAGAAGACAACATCGATCTTCTGGCTTTCCCCCGGTTGCACCATTACATCGAGCACGTTAAAGCTTCCGGTTGCAGGAATCTTAATTTCGGACGAGCCTTTCTGGTTAATTCCCGAACTGCTTCCGTCCCACGATATTGCCAGTACCTGCTCCTTGTCGTCACGGCTGATATCCTTTACAGTAAACCCGTGGACGAGATTAGTGGAATGGTCCCATTCGACATCAGCTTTTCTGCGGCCAAGCTTTACATTAAGGAAACTCTCAACTTCATCGGGTTGGATGAAATCGGAGGCTATAATCTGTCC
Organism: Bacteroidales bacterium; assembly: GCA_035299385.1. Classification (GTDB taxonomy): domain Bacteria; phylum Bacteroidota; class Bacteroidia; order Bacteroidales; family VadinHA17; genus LD21. Next base: position 10,702 of record DATGWQ010000090.1, read on the forward strand.
TTCAAGAATATAGGAATTGCTTTCCGGCATTGATTTAAGCGCGCCCACAGTTATCCTGAAATCTTTCCTGACTGTTTGAATACGCAGCGGGAAAAAGTTCAGCCTGTCTTTAACCTTAGCAAGCTTTGAAAGGTTGAGACGTCCTGTAAATATGCGTCCGGCATCCAGTGTTTTTGAAGGAATGAATAACAGGGTTGCCTCATCTTTCCATTCAGTTTTTCCTTTGATCTGGGGAGTGAAATCAAAAAGGCCTGAAGCGGATTTGTCGGCAATGGCTGCAAACTCAGGAGTAAAATGTATTTCAATGGGAGAATTTGCAGGGATAATCCCTGAAGTGTATCCCAGAATGTATTCGCTGAATCCTTTGTCAATAGGTATGTTCGGAAGCATTTCATTTTGTGAAACTGTTGTTCCCGATGATGTTTTTTTGTCCCCTCTGCTGCATGCAGCGATCAGCAGCAGTGAAAGCAGGATGTAACGGGAACAAAGCAGGGAAGAGGAAGCTTTGGTCATTTTTGGTGGGTATAAGTGAATTAAAATTGCAGTCTTTTCATCAGCCTCTGCCATCTACCGGGAAGAGGATCAGGGTGTTATTATTTCAGTTCTCAGCTTCAGAACATAATCCCTTATCTTATTCAGTGTTTCAAGCGTCACATCCATCTCGCTTCCCGAAGACCTGAAGACCTGTTTTGCGGTGTCTATCTCAAGATCGTCCTTTCTGAAATAGATGTTGAAAGAGTCAAAGTAATTATTGAGGTACTTGAGCTTCTTGGAATAGTACACCACAACAGGGTCATTGTAATAGTTTTTTATAAAGCTGAGAAGGCTGTTGAGGGTGAATTTCTGCTCTGCAATTTTCTGAATAACGACCGGATCGGGATTAGCCGGATCGTACACCAGTTTTGTTGCGATGTACATTGCTTCTATCCAGCCTCCGACTACCATAAGACCTGCGGTGCTTTCCCTGCCGCTTTCACGCAGGTTAGCCTCCATTTCAAGATATGCCTTATTCATAAAATTAAGCACTGTGTCAGGATCAGGTGTATTCTTACCCTCCATGAGCTTCATGGTTTTTGTGAGGAATTCGTCAGGGATGCCCAGCTTATTGCTAAGCTCACGTACGGTGATAACATAATTGATCATTTCCTGTCCGACCCCGAAGAGTTTCAGATAGCCAAGATCCACTCCATAAATTCCGGCATTGAGAGCCGCTTTTGCACTGCTAAGGTATTTATCGCCATTTTCTGAAGGATTGAGGGCTGTTTTATTATAGGGGACCCCCAGCCTTTCAAAAATAGCGGAAATTTCCACAGGCGTAAGTGTACCGTAGAATATCTCATTTTTCTCAACCGGGGAGGAGACACCCGATGAATCTGTTTTGTAAGTGTTGAATGAAGGCACAAATTCCTTCTCCTTTATTGCAGGTTTGCAGGAAATGAATAAAAATACAAGAAGCGGCATCAGCAAGCCGGCTTTCATAGGTGCCTGGTTAGTCTTACCAAAACTAAGTAAAAATTTCGGAT
>DATGWQ010000091.1:0-5772 GCA_035299385.1 Bacteroidales bacterium
TCCCGTCCCGGGGTTATCGAGGTGCTTCCGGCACTGCCGCCTTCGCTTACAAAAGGTTCTATTAACGGAATGCTTCTCAGGACTTTCGCAAAGCTCGATAAGCTTCAGTGGAACATGGATGAGAGGAGCTGCGGCATCACCATAACTTCAAGGAAAGAGCAGGATGTTACTTTGATTGCCAGGTATGGCATAGAGGAGATCTCTGCTCCGGGCTCAGTTCTGAAAGCTGAACCGGCACAAGGCCAGGCTGACTGCAATTTGCACCTGCCGGAGGGTCGATCAGTAACAATTCATCTCAAATTGGGTACAGGAATCCAATGGACTGGATCAAGTGGGTTTAATCGTAAAAACATCAGGTAAATATATGAAGCGCAGAAATTTCGTTAAGACAAGTGCAGCTGCAGTTGGGCTGATTGGTTCTTTACCGGAGGTTGAAACAATAATGGCTGAAAAAGCTCCTGCACCGCAAAAGAAGGATGCTCCACTGGCAGATAACCGCCATGCCGAATATCTTGAAAGAGTTCAGAAATCTCAATTATCACCAGGTTCTCTCGCCGGGAAAAAATACCTGATTCAACCAATGCCTGTCGACGAAAGATTGAACAGGAAATTAATTCCCCAGCATGGTTTTTGCAGTATCGCCCCAGGTGAACTTGTCAGTGAGGCACTGATCTCCGGCAATGGCACTATGAATATCGAATTACTGGGTAATCCTTTCTCAGAACAGATCCTTTTCCATCATGAGAGTCTCGTGATGCCATGGAAAAAACCATTGGAAGCGCCTGACGTTTCGAAGATCTTTCCGGAGGTGAGACAAATGTTACTAGATGGTAAAACAAAAGAAGCAGTTGCACTCGCCCTTAAGCATATGAATGAAACCCCGGTTAAGCAGGATACTGAGCCGCATCTCACGGTACCTGCTTTCCTGATGAAAATTGACCTTCCGGCATCTGCATCTCCAAAAAATTACATTAGGACTGTCGATTTCGAAACAGGTGAGTTAAAGGTCTTCTGGATTGATGAGAAAGGTGACTGGTTACGAAGGGTGTTTACTTCCAGGCCCGATAATGTTGTTGTGCAATGGCTCACTGCACCTGAGGGCAGCCGGATGAATATCAGGATCACCCAGCAAAAGTCGGCTTCATGGACAATGTCATCAGGAATGGACTGGGGAGCCCTTAAAGGCATTGGATCAACAGATCCGGATATGTCAGCATTTGCAAACCTGGCTGCAGTTCAAAAGGATCTTGCACCCGCGGGTGTTGAAAAATGTAAAGTCCGCCAGGAAATAGATGGTCAATGGCTGATCTATAAATGCCTCCTGGATGAATCGATTGATCATAGTGGTTACGCCGGTTTAACACGGGTGATAAGCAAGGATGGAACTGTCAGGAGTGAAAAAGGCTCCATGGTAGTTGATAATGCGACTTCCGTTATCCTGGTCACACGAATTGAATATTTTGATGATTACTCTGATTTGAAAGTTGAGTCTGTCCGCATGGAAGTGGAAAAGATCACTCCTGACTATTCATTATTGCTGGAGAATCATCATAAAGCGCAATCTGAGATCCTGCACCGTGTAAAAGTTAATTTCGGTGGTGCAGAACAGAATGGGATGTCTGCGGAAGAGCTGCTGGCTGATCAGCGGACACGACCTGATTTCTCCCCTGCATTGTTGGAAAAAGTATATGAGATGGGTCGTTACTGGTTCCTGCTTAATGCCGGAAAATACCCGGCAATTGCCCCGGGAATAAACTCAACAATTAACCTCCTGATGGCTGGAGCCGTCCAGGGAGACATGACAGAAGGGACGAGATCATTTTTTAAATGGATGGACGAAATAGCCCCTGATTGCAGGAAAAATGCAAGCAATGTCTTTGGTTTCGGGGGAACATCTTATCCACTTTTCCCGGGTAAGGGAACGGGCGCCAGCTTTTATTATACATCTAATACGGATATTGGACTCTGGCCATATTGGATTTCATCAAGTGGCTGGCTTGCCAGGAATTTCTGGGAGCATTACCTGGTGACCGGGGATGTGGATTTTTTACGCGACAGGGTAGTGCCTGTGTATAAAGAAATTGCACAGTTCTATGAAGATTTTCTTACTATCACTGATTTGGAAGGTAATTACATTTTTGTCCCGTCTGTCTCACCGGAAAACATCCCGCGTAATATTGATCCTTCAGGTCCAATACTTGTAAATGCCACAATGGATATTGCCGTTTGCAGGGATGTGTTGTCTTGTCTGATTGAAGCTTCCGAAACACTTGGGATTGAGACAGGCAATATTGAAAAATGGAAAACAATGCTTTCAAAGATGCCACCATATCATCTTGAGCTTGACGGAACCCTGAAGGAATGGTCCTGGCCGTCACTCCAGGAGCACTACAGCCACAGGCATGTTTCTCATCTGTATGGTGTCTGGCCAGGCGATGATATTGATCCGGATGGAACACCGGAGCTTGCACTTGCCGCTGAGATCGCAAACCGCAGAAGAACATTCGATACAATGAGTACAGCTGTGGCAGGTGAGACTCTTCCTGCATACGGGCGTTGTCACCGTGCGTTAGCAGGTGCACGGCTAAAAGACAATATTATTGTGGATGTCCAGCTTCGTCAACTGCTTGAGCAGGGATATGTAAGCCCTTCACTCAGGTGTTCTCGTGAACCATATGGCATTCCGGTTCCTGATGCTCATGGTGGCATACCTGCAATAATTCATGAGATGCTCCTGTACTCCAGACCCGGGATTATTGAAATCCTTCCTGCTCTGCCCGAATCTCTCATGAAAGGATCAATCAGCGGCCTGCTCTCCCGCAGTTTTGCAAGGATCAATAATCTTGAATGGGATATGTCAAAAAGGATGGTTGACCTGACAATAACATCATTAAGAAATCAGGATGTTGTTCTCATAGCCCGTAAGGGGATCGAAGACATCACAAGCTCTTCAGAAAGCATTGGAAGTTTCAGAAAGGGAAAAGCTGATTGCATCCTTCATCTCAAGGCAAACGAACAGGTGAAATTTCACCTTGAACTCGGTGAAAACAATATTATGGACTGGGTTGCATTCGCGAAATGACAGGAAATTATTTACTTTAGTCAAAAATGCCTACGTATTATTCTGAGCAAATGATCAGGTTGACCTGTCAGATGCTCCTGACGGGGCTTTATATTTTGTTTGATCAATAAACCTAAAACCACTGTATGAAAAGAATATTCTTTTTTCTCCTTTTTTCAGGTGCATTTATTACAAATGTCATATCCCAGAATGATTCATATCTTAAGCTATGGTATAAGCAGCCGGCAAAACAATGGGTAGAGGCTTTACCTGTCGGAAACGGCAGGCTCGGAGCCATGATTTACGGCGATCCTGTTAACGAAATAATCCAGCTCAATGAAAATACTGTTTGGGCAGGACAGCCATACAGGAATGAAAATCCTGACGCAAAGGAAGCTTTGCCTGAAGTAAGAAAACTCATTTTCGAAGGAAAATACAAGGAAGCCCAGGATCTCGTAAACAAGACTTTTATTACAAAGATATCCCATGGAATGCCGTACCAGACTGTCGGCAATCTCAAGCTTCATTTCAACGGCACGTCTGATTATTCTGATTATTACCGTGAACTTGATATTGACAAGGCTGTTGTTTCATGCAGCTTCAAAGCAGGTGGAGTTAACTATGCGTCATCAATTTACTCTTCATTCCCCGACCAGGTTATGGTATACAGGATTAAATCTGATAAGCCGGGCGCACTGAATTTCTATTCGACAATGGACAGGCCCGGGGGAGCAAAAGTCTCAACTTCCGGGAATAATGAGATTACCCTTACAGGACTTACCGGTGATTTTGACAAGGTGAAAGGGAATGCTTTGAAATTCACCGCGGTGGTAAGGGTGCTGACTTCCGGCGGTTCTGTTTCATCTAATGACTCAAGCCTGGTTGTTAAAAATGCAAATGATGCAACAATATATATATCAATAGGAACCAACTTCAAAAATTATAAAGATATAAGCGGGGATGCTGATAAGAAAGCCGGTGATTATCTTAAGGCTGCCATCGTAAAAAACTATGATCAGATGCTCAATGATCATATTAAGGATTACCAGAAATATTTCAGAAGGGTTAACCTGGATTTAGGCATTACCGATGCAGTAAAAAATCCCACAGATGTAAGGCTTGATAAGTTCGCAACAGGCAACGATCCACAGTTTGTGGCTCTTTATTTCCAGTTCGGACGGTATCTCCTTATATCTTCCTCACGTCCTGGTGGTCAGCCCGCAAACCTGCAGGGGATTTGGAATGACCAGCTTACTCCTTCGTGGGACAGCAAGTATACTGTAAACATAAATACAGAAATGAATTACTGGCCTTCAGAGGTAACAAACCTTAGCGACATGAATGAACCTCTTATGCAGATGGTCAGAGAACTTGCTGAGGCAGGCCGGCAGACAGCAAGAGATATGTACGGGGCAAACGGGTGGGTTCTTCATCACAACACCGATATCTGGAGGATGACAGGTCCGATAGACGGCGCTTTCTGGGGTCAGTGGCCAATGGGAGGAGCATGGCTTTCACAGCATCTTTTCGATAAATATGACTTTAATGGTGATAAGGAGTTCCTCAAATCGGCTTATCCTGTTGTGAAGGAAGCTTCTGTTTTCTTTCTCGATTTCCTTGTAGAGGAGCCGGAGCATAAATGGCTTGTTGTAGCGCCATCCAACTCACCTGAGAATGCACCATCTGTGCGTCCGGAGTATGCTGTTACAGCAGGTACAACAATGGACAACCAGCTTGTATTTGACCTTTTTACAAAAACAATTAAAGCTGCAAAGATACTGGGCACTGACACGGAGCTGACAACAAAGCTCGAAGCAGCTGTAAAGAGGCTTCCTCCGATGCAGACAGGAAGCTGGGGCCAGTTGCAGGAGTGGATGCAGGACCTTGACAATCCAAAAGACAACCATCGTCATGTGTCACATCTTTATGGGCTCTATCCTTCTAACCAGATTTCACCATACCGGACTCCTGAGCTGTTCTCAGCAGCAAGAACATCTCTTGAGGCCAGGGGAGATGCCTCCACAGGATGGTCGATGGGATGGAAGGTTAATTTTTGGGCAAGACTGCTCGACGGCGATCATGCATACAAGCTAATAACAGATCAGCTCACACCATCAATAGTCCCGAACAGCCGCCGGCAGAGAGGCGGTACATACCCAAACCTTTTTGATGCTCATCCACCTTTCCAGATAGACGGTAATTTCGGTTGTACCTCGGGTATTGCAGAACTGTTTCTTCAAAGCCAGGACGGTGCAGTTCATCTTTTGCCTGCACTTCCCGCTGTCTGGAAAACAGGCAGTGTAAAAGGTTTAAAAGCAAGAGGCGGCTTTACTGTTGATGTAAACTGGAATAACGGTGAAATTGCTTCAGCTGTTATAAAGTCAGAACTTGGAGATAATCTCCGCATCCGCTCGTATGTTCCTCTGAAAGGAAAAGGACTGAAGCCTGCAAAAGGAGCTAATACGAATGAATATTACCAGGTGCCGCAGGTTGCTGCCCCTCTTATCCATTCAGAGGTAAAGAAACCTGAACTGAAGTCAGTCTACGAGTATGATGTGAAAACTAAGAAAGGCCAGACTATTGAGATACAGGCGTTATAAATAAAGGTCCAAAGGCATAAAGGCATAAAGGTCCAAAGGCATAAAGGTCAAGGCATAACGACATAACGACATAACGACATTCACTGAACGAGGAACGCGGAACGAAGAACG
>DATGWQ010000092.1:0-2645 GCA_035299385.1 Bacteroidales bacterium
GATGTTGTTCTCGATTTAAGATTGTAATCGGCCGTGTCAGCTTTTATTGCATTCGCCGCGAAACTGAATTTTTTCGAAGTTACCCTTGACTCAGACATGTCGATCACTCCTGAGCCGCTCAGGCTTTTGGGTGTCAGAGCCAGAGATCCGTCGAGCGATGTCCCGTTTCCGAACATGTTGAAGTTTTTCCCCGGGGTATTGGCTGCAAGCCACTCATCAGGTTGCGTAAGCCATTTTATGTCAACGTCCTCACTCTTCAGCTCGGGAAAAATACCGGAAGGATTGATATTGAAAGTTGAAGCGTGAGCCAGCATCGAATCAGGATAAAACCTGAATTCTTCCGATTTTGTCTCGGAAGTAAGGCGCCGCAGGGTACCCGAACCGATCAGGCCTTTATTGCTCATGTTCAGATTCTCAAAAAGCACCGCTTTATTGTCATATAATTCGATTCCGGTTTCAGGTACGACCATGTTGAATCCAAGCGAGTTGTTTTCCTGGATAGTCAGTGTCTGTTTCGAAGGCTTCAGTATGTTTCCGCCAAAAAACTGCCCCGAAAGGTTCATGTCTTCATTGGTGTAATGATCTATGTTGTTGTATGTGAACGGATCTATCCGGAAATAGAAATCTTTTTGGGGGTAAACACCTTCAAGCCCCGGTATCCTGTCATAGAAAATGTAAGAGTAAGTTACTGCATTGATGATCGGGTACTCCGCAAGGCTTTTCAGCCCTGATTTATTATCCGGCCTGTCGATATACAGTTCGGCAGTACCAAGCTGGATTAGGTTATCGACGTCTTTTATCAAAGGATTGCCAAGCTTGTCCTTATCTTTAGTTTCTACAGAGATCTTTATTGAGTCTATTTTCTGAAGCCTGATCTTGAAAGTGTCGTAGCTGAAATTGAAATTGTGGCCATATATGGTGAAGAGCCCTGCAACCACTACTCCATCGAATTGGATATCCCTGTTTTTTTCAAGAACGAGCTGCTGGTTGTACGGGAATATTGCAACCATCTGCGAATCGCTCAGGAAAACATTCCTGACCCCGTTAATGGTCAGCCTGTAATTCCTGAGATCAAGCGATGCGTTGTCGACGGGCGCTTTTGTGGACGAGTTTATAGTGAGAACGTCATAATCCTGCTTCCTGCTGAAAAACTGCAGGAAATCCTTTGTCTTTTGTTTTATGGTGACCTCATTGTTCAGCCTGTCGAAAAACACGAAACCTTTATTTGCAAGATCGATGCACATGCCTGTCACAAGTTCCACCGGCTTGTTCAGCCATTTGGCAAACTCAGCAACATTGAATGTTTCAGAGTAATAGTATTCGGCAAATTTCATCAGCCTGTTAAGCGGATGATAATTGTCGAGCCCCATGAGGGAGAGGAAATAATCGGAATTGAAGAATGAATTGGATTCGAACCTTGCCTGTCCGAGGGAAGCGCCTCTCGACCTTGAGAGAGTTATTTTCGATTCATTCATATTCCACGACAGGTATTCGAAATACATATCGACATTATGGAATGAATTGAAATATGGGCTTCCGGATACGGGATTATTCGTCCTGAAAAGGTTGACCTGCCTGGTGTCAGCCATATACGAAAATCCCAGGTTCGAATGGTAGATAGAATCTTTGTTCAGGTAAAGCGTGAAAGAAGTCTCGAGACTGTTGATACCGTTTTTAGAGAAAAGAAATTCCTTCGACCTGATCTTAATATATAGTGTATCATTCCTGTACAAAGAGATCCTTGCCGGGAAAAAGCTCTGCCCCGTGCCTTTCACGCTTGCTCCTTCAAAAGTGAGCCCCCCTTCATAATTAACATTTTTATAGAGGTCCTTTATTGCGAACTTGTCAGTGTAGGTGCTGAATTTCGGAAACGTCGCCTTGTCCTTGCTTGAAAAGCTTGTCGCCTGGTCTGAGAGCAGGCCCATGACAGGTTCCTTAAACCATATTTTATGGCTCAGCATGGCTGAATCGACAGCGTAGCTGCTCCGTGTAACATTTATTGAATAATCGCGCAATGTGGCATATACATCCACTGCAGCATATCCTGCTTTTTCCCAGGTCACTGTTCCTTTGGTTCCTTTAAACAGCTGGTACTCAGGAAAATAATGTCCCGTTACATTGTATATCTCGGTGCTGTCCTTCTGAGAGTAACAGGTCAGGGTCCCATCCTTAACATCCACATACAAAACAGTATCGTGCATGAAATTAAGCTCGTTGTTCTTGAGTTTCCATTTCACGCTGCCTGATTCGAACAGCACCTTGTCCCTGACCATGGAGGCAGTGTTCTTAAGGAATGAGAATATCCTCTCGTTGGTATTGCGCGGACTGAAAGCCAGCTCACTCAGTCCCGTGAGCCAGTTCAGAAAATATTTGTCACTCGTTTTATAATCGGCAAAAAAGTTGAGTGTCCTGATGAAGCTGTCAAAATGAGGGACAGGTCTCATGTATCTCGATGAAAGCTGGCTCGAGATGTCCGCCACCTTCACCATAATGTCATTCTTGAAAACAGCGCTGTCCCATTTTACAATGAATGCCTGGAGGTTTGCTGTCTGATCGGGATTAAGGTTGGGACCCATGAAAGCCCTGAGCTCGGTGGTATATTTGGTGAGATCTCCCGAAAAAGCCGACCTGGTCTGGGAAAATAC
>DATGWQ010000093.1:0-28080 GCA_035299385.1 Bacteroidales bacterium
TTTGAAGGAGGCTTTGCTCCCGGATCGAGCTGCGGAAGCAGTTTCAGAACTGATTCATATAACAGATCGCTGTACTCAGAAACTTTCAATATTTTCATAACTGAAGGTTTTCAGGATAGCTCAAAGATAGCCATTTTGGTATATCTCATTTGAGGCTTCACGCAAAGCGGACCGCCACATCCTCCTTCACACCATTTTCCACCTCTTATCAGTGCATCTCGAAACTCTATTCAAAAGATTTTGCACTCCACGCATCATGACAGAATTCGCTCGAAAATCAATATTAAAGGTCAGGTATGGTATCAGAATTGAATGATATCCTGCATAACCGAGGGGATCCTTCGCTACAAAAATCCTCGCAGGCTCGGATTTTTTTGCTCAGGATGACATTGGCCGGAGGAGAGGAAAAATGGGGAAAGAAGCGGCGCGGCTGGAAGAAATTGTGTCCTTGAAAAGAATGATTCAGCCGCGCCGCTTCTTTCCCCATGATGAACACAAACATGACCGTCATCCTGAGCAAACAAAACTGTGCGGAGCGAAGGTTTGTGCAGCGAAGGATCCCTGAGGGTTTAAAGGAACCAAACATCCAAATTGAATGATATCTAAAAAACCAATTCCCCCAAGCCCGGATTCTGCCCTGATTTTTTTCGCTCCCCTTGGGGCAGGGGTAAAACTCCCGGGGTGAGCGGAAGCTAAAGTGCTGAGAAATTGTTTAAACCAGATTAAGAAAATACGAAACATCCTTTGCAGTTTGTTGTTTAAGGAGTATGAAAAAAGCGGCTCTCTTTTCGATTGCTTTTTTATTTTTCGCGCCACCCGTTTTTACACAGGATCTCCCTCTCACAGTAACAAGACCAAAACACTTTACCGACGATGCGCCCTGTGCTTTTCTTATTTCCGGCGATGGGGGCTGGTACAAGTTTGAGCAGGCTATTGCCGATACTCTCGCGGGCTACGGCATACCGACAATTGGCCTGGATATAAAGAAATATTTCCATGAAAAGCGAACGCCCGAAAGCATGACGGCAGATGTTGTCAGGACGCTGGAACATTTTGAACCGGTTTTCGGAAAAGATCATTTCCTGTTCATCGGTTATTCCCTGGGAGCTGAAATACTACCATTCATAATCAGCAGGCTCCCCGGGAAGATAAAAGATCGTGTCAGCATGTATGTGCTCCTCTCGCCGGCTGCAACAACGGATTTTTCGATTCATATTGCAGATCTCATGGGGATGCAGAGCAGGTATGACACTTACCGCGTAATCGATGAGATAAAAAAGAATACCGGAGTGCCTTCATTGTGCATATTCGGCTCAGAAGAAAAAACGAATGTCCCGGTTATGCTCAGGAATACGGGAACAAGCATTGCCTTAATACCGGGTGATCATCATTACGGTCACGATGCACCATTGATAGTCCGGACGATGAAAAATCATAAAGCATTCTGATTAATGAAAACTCTTGAAGCTTCAGTCATGATTAAAGGATTACCAGGCAGGAAATACGCCGTAATTTACGAGAACAGGAAAATAATAATCCAGTTCCTGCTTACCGTTCTTTTCATATATATGGCAGCATGGTTTATCAGGCATGAGAGACCGGAGATCGGCAATGTAAAGCTTATTTTGGGTGAAGCAAGGGCTTTATGGATGATTGCCGGAGTTGCCCTGGTTTTCGTGTACATTTTTTTGAGGGCATTACTCTACGTCACTTCATTTTCATCCATTGGCATAAAAGTAAGCATGCGTGATTCCATCAGCCTGTTCCTGAAAAGGAATTTCATAAGCGTGTTTCTTCCTGCCGGCGGAATTTCCTCACTAATCTTTTTTACGAGCAACATTGAAAGGAAAGGAATTTCAAAATCCCAGATATTTTTCGCCTCATCGGTAAATGCATTTGTCGGGATCCTTACTGTTGTTATAGTTGCAATCCCGGCATTTCTTTTCGTTGTTACAGGTGATTCCGGGACAGGAAAATGGCTGGCGCTTGCAGGTCTTTCAGTCATGCTCATTTCGCTGGCTTTCCTGTTTTATTCCATTGCCATGAAAACAGCGGTATACAGGCTGATCATAAAAGTTTTCCCAAAATCAGCGCTCATGATCGATGAGATAGGGAGCCACAGAATAGAACTGAAACCTTTCATCTACACTATTCTGATATCCCTTCTTGTAGAGGTTATCGGGATCGTTCATGTACTGATCTCCGTAAAAGCCCTGGGGTTGAACCCGTCACTCGCTGCCGCGGTTATGTCGTACATCATTGTGGTGATATTCCAGATTATTTCACCGTTTCTCAGAGGTTTGGGCGCCATTGAAGTGTCGATGTCGTATATACTTACGCGATTTGGCCTGCCCACGGCTGAGGCGATAGCGGTAACGATGCTTTTCAGATTCTTCGAATTCTGGCTTCCCCTGGTAACAGGGATGCTGAGTTTCCTTGCAAAAGCCAACAAGCTCTTCATACGAATTCTGCCGGCCATGCTTATTTTCTCCCTGGGACTGGTGAACATCATTTCAGTGCTCACTCCGGCATTGCCTGAAAGGCTCAGGATACTGACAGACTTCCTTTTTATCGACATCATCAGCATCTCAAACAGCTTTGTGCTGGTAACTGGTTTGCTTTTGCTGCTTACTGCCGTATTCATGCTGCAGGGTTTAAGGTCGGCATGGTGGCTGGCATTGGGCTTGAGTATTATTTCGATGATAGGCCATCTGACAAAAGGGATCGATTATGAAGAAGCTTCAGTGGCGCTTTTTGTTATAAGCGCCCTTATTGCAACAAGGAAACAATATCACATCAGGCACGATCCGAAGCTTGGGTCAGTCGGATTCCAAACCGCAATTCTAAGCATCGCCATTGTCCTGGTTTTTGGGGTAATCGGCTTCTATTTCCTGGACAGCAGGCATTTCCATGCTGATTTCAGCCTGAGGGAATCGCTGTTGTATACACTGCAGAATTTTTTCCTGGTCGGATCAAAAAATCTTGTGCCGGCTGATTCATTTGCCCGGGATTTCCTCAACCTCATAAGAATAAGCGGCATCGGCACGATGGGTTTCCTTGTGTATACGCTGGCCAGGCCATACATCCTGAAGGCAGAACCAACTGAAGAGGAAAAAACAAGAGCTGCTTCACTCGTGCAGAAATATGGCACCTCTTCACTCGACTATTTCAAAACATATTCAGACAAGCTGATCTTTGCACCTGAAGGTCTCAATGCGTTTATTTCCTACCGGGTGAGCAAAAATTTTGCAGTAGTGCTCGAAGATCCTGTGGCGGAAAATGAACATGAAATGAAGAAGTGCATAAGGGCATTCAGCCGCTTCTGTTATGAGAACAGCCTGAATGATGTCTATTACAGGGTGCCGAAAGAAAGCTTGCATATTTATCATGAATTATCGAGAAAAAGCCTTTTTATAGGTCAGGAAGCAATTGTTGATCTCACAAAATTCACCCTCGAAGGCGGTGAGAGGAAATCGTTAAGGAATGCATTGAACAAGGTCAAGGCTGAAGGGTATACCACACATGTGTACAATCCTCCTTTGCGGGACGGGCTTGTACAAAGGCTGAAAGCTGTAAGCGAGGAGTGGCTTAGGCTTACCGGAAGACATGAGATAGTCTTTTCGCAGGGCATGTTTATCGACCGGGAAATTAAAAATCAGACTGTAATAACCGTAGAGAACAGGGAGGAACTTGTTGCTGCCTTCCTGAATATTATTCCTGATCATGCAAGAAATGAAGGCACATACGATCTCCAGAGAAAAACAGCAGCTTCACCCAACGGAGTGATGGATTCTCTCCTGACAGAGTTGTTCAGTTATTTTAAATCGGCAGGCATCAGGTATGTGAATCTTGGATTTGCGCCCATGTCGGGTGTTGACGATCCCAATAACTTCCCCGAACGTTCAATGAAGTTTGCTTACGAAAAGATAAGATCCTTTTCCCATTACAGGGGCTTAAGGGATTACAAGGAAAAGTTCAATCCCGAATGGAATGACAAGTACCTGGTTTATAGTCATGACTATGATCTCCTGAGAATTCCTGCAGCGATTTCGGGAGCTATAAAACCGCGCTGATAACCGGTAAATTTTGCTTAGGCACAGCTAAACATATTCATGGAGCAGGTGTTTATTGTTTACACATTTCCCGTAGCAATATTCAAATGAAGACTTACCTGGTTCTTGTTTTGGTCAGCCTGCTGGTGTTGCAAATCATCCCTGATCCCCAGAAAGAGGATTCTGCGAGGATAACAGATTCCCTTACAAAGCACAAACCGGATCTTACCAATGTAAAGGTCGACACTATAAGAAAGGGTAATATCGACCTGCTCGACAAAAGCCAGCTTGTGACGGCACGGCTCCAGGATTTCCCGACTCTTCACCCCATCATCGTGCACTTCGCCATTTCGCTGATTGTGATTGCAGCGCTGCTGCAGCTCATCAACATGCTTGCTTTAAAAAAGGATATTGCATGGATCGTCTTTTTTCTTGCGCTGACAGGGTTCGTTGCAGCGTTGCTTGCAAGCAAAAGTTTTCATCCTGATACCGCTGATTTGAACCAGCGTGCATCGATCGTTCTCGGATTGCACGATGATTGGGCAGGATGGACAATCAGGACTGCTCTTGCAGGTATGATCTTTCAGCTGATTTATATAATAATAACAAGAAGAAGGGTCATAAGAACTGCCGATGGAACTCCAAAGATCCAGTTTAAACGAAACAAGGGTCTGATGCTGCTGGTGGCAGTGTTGCTGCTCATATCAGCATACAGCGTAATGCGTGCAGGATATTATGGAGCGCAGATGGTTCATATAGAAGGAATAGGACCACAGGGCAAATACCTGGAAACTGAAAGAGAATAATCTCACAGAACCCCTCCCTGGATAAACATATATATTGCAAGAGCTCCCAGAATAATCACCAGGATAAGTTTCAGGAAGATCCGTGCGACAAACCTGAGTACAAGAGCGGCCAGTACAACAAGTACGATAAGTGTTATTATTGATTCATTATTCATTGTTGTATATTCCTGCCCCTCAGAGTGTTAACGTTATATTATTTTTTCTTCCTTGAAGACCAGGTCAGTTCCAACGCGAGGCATGTATTTCCCTCAAGTGTGACTTTGGTATTCCAATATTCGAATCCTCCCTGGTCCTTGATGCTGAGGGTATATTCCTTTGTCTTCTTCCTTCCCATATCCTGAGTGGCGGAGATGCTTCCGTTTTCGCCGCATCCCGGCTCTTTAGTCCAATAGACGGTAGCGGCCGAAGAGCCAATCACCTGGTCGTCAAGATAGAATGTGAGGGCTGTTGCACCGTCACTTGTCAGTCCGGCTGAAGCTTTCTGACCGTACCACACGACCAGCTGTCCTTCATACCTGCAGCTGCCGTCATCTTTTTCAGCAAGCTTGTCATAGTTCACGCTGTCGGGGTCGGTACATCCCTTTACCTTTTTATCACAGCTGCCAGTAATAAAAACGCTTATGAATAATAAGCCAGTTAAGAACACTGCCGACTTTTTCATAATGTTTTGTTTAATGCCCGCAAATCACAGGCAAATGATTAACAAAGTGCTGTGATCAATGTTCAGAACATAATCCTTTTCACTTCATCGATCTCTTCCGCCGTCACGGTATGCCCCATTCCCGGGTAGATCCTCAGAGTGACCACGGCACCCATTCTCTCCATAAGATCGGCAGATTCATTCACCCGGCCAACCGGAATATGAGGATCATTGTCACTGTTGCCGATAAAAATTGCAGTTCCGTGTAAATCACCTTTGTACCTGTCCGCTTTCAGCTTCTCACCAATAAGTCCGCCTGAGAATGCGGCAATGCCTGCATATTTTGCCGGATACCTGGCAACAGATTCAAGTGCAAGGCAGGCGCCCTGTGAGAACCCCATCAGGTATAAATTTTCGGAAGAGATGTACTTTTCAGTATCGGAAATAATCTTCTTTACAACATCCACCGCTGATGTCAGCCATGGCTCATTCTTTTCCTGGGGAGCCAGGAAAGTATACGGGTACCATGAATTACCCGTAGCCCGGGGTGCCACTATATAATAAGTGCTGTCGCAAAATTCGTCAGCAAGAGTGATAATATCTTCTGCCGATCCGCCTCTGCCGTGCAGCAGCACTATGGCCTTTTCAGCATGAGCAGGCTCTTCACCCTGCTCAATTATGCTGAATCTGTGCATCACTGAATTTATCTGTGTTCAGCTCGATATGTTCCAGCTCCCTTTCTAAACTGATCCTGTTCTTTTCCTCCCAGGGTGGAAGCCTGAGCTCTTCTCCAAGACGGTCAGCAGGTTCGTCAAGGGTGAATCCTATATTGCACGTTGCAGCTTCAAAAAGAACACCTCCCGGTTCACGGAAATAAACAGAATGAAAATACTGCCTGTCAACAACAGGTG
Source organism: Bacteroidales bacterium (assembly GCA_035299385.1). GTDB lineage: Bacteria > Bacteroidota > Bacteroidia > Bacteroidales > VadinHA17 > LD21. Next base: position 6,410 of record DATGWQ010000093.1, read on the forward strand.
TGGGACTTACCAGTCCTCCGCCCAGCAGCTTTTCCCTGAATTCATACTGAGTTTTATCGTCAGGTGTCGCATATGCTACATGATGAATGGTACCCGCACCTCCCCTTCCGTGATAATAGTTTGGCTGATGCAGGATGTCAGTGAAGCCATAGCTTGTTCCTCCGGCTCCGAAACGGTACCTGTTATCCTCCTCCCCGACCAGGTCGTGATCCATCTGGCTCATCAGCAGTCCTGCTGTCCTCTCATAGTATTCTTCACTCAGAGTCACAGAGTGGAAACCCTTAACAGAATGTATTTCAGGAATATTCCCGTATGTAAAACCCGGCCTTGGATCATTGGCATTCGCAACAAGCTCGAGACCAAGCCCGTCAAAGTCTTCAAAATAGATGTATGTTTCCTGGAATCTTTCCCTGGGCTCATTGTAATCGACGTTGAACAGCGATAAACGCTTCATCCAGTAACCGATGGAATTCTCATTTATGGAAAATGAAGTAACCGTTACCTGGCCATTGCCTTTTCTTCCCCTTGGCATTCCCTTGTAAGGAAAGAATGTTAAAATTGTGCCGGGGTCCCCAGTGCCATTGCCGAAGTACAGATGATAAACTTCCGGAGCGTCGAAGTTAACTGTCTTTTTAACCAGCCTGAGTCCAAGGACACCTGAATAAAAATCCAGGTTTTCCTGGGCATCCGAAGTCAGGGCAGTTACATGGTGAAGCCCTGTGATAAGTCCTTTCATTGAGATTCATTTTTTTATCATTGTTCAACACGATCAAACTGGTATTGTTCATACAGAACAAATCGCATATATCTTTGTATTGATATAAAAATCAGCACCATGTTACTTGTTACCGGATCAACAGGACATTTCGGCCAATCGGCCATCGGATTCCTTCTTGAAAAAGGGTTGCCTGCTACCAACATATCAGCATTGGCACGAAACAAGGAAAAAGCAGCCTTCTTCAAAGCTTCAGGGGTTAATGTCATCTTCGGAAACTACGACGATTACGATTCAATGAAACGTGCCTTCACAGGCATCGACGTTTTGCTTTTTATCTCCGGAAGTGAAGTGGAAAAACGCGACAAACAGCATGATAACATAATCATGGCAGCCGCTGAAACCGGGATAAGGCACATTATATACACGAGCTTTGAACGAAAGAACGACAGGCTCGATACGCCTGTAGCGTCCATCACAAGGACGCACATCGAAACAGAAAAGAAGATCCTTGAAACCGGGATCCGTTATACATTTCTCCGGAATGCACTGTATGCTGAAGGGCTCCCTTTGTTTCTCGGTGAAAATGTTGTGGAGAAAGGAATTTATTTTCCTGCAGGGAACGGCAAGGTGCCTTTCGCATCGATCACAGACATGTCGGAATCTGCTGCCAATATACTGCTGAATCCGGAAGATCATGCAAACAGGTCTTACAGGACAGTGAACCTGCATAATTACTCGTTTTATGAAATTGCTGCTATCCTGGGAGAATTGACGGGCAGGAATGTGAGATATTTCTGTCCTTCACCTGAAGAATTCACTGAATCAATGCTGAAGGCAGGCTTGCCTGAGCAAACGATAAAAGGAATTGTCGGCTGGGCAAACGGCATCAAAGAAGGCTATTTCGAATCTGATCATTCAGACATGGAAATGCTGCTCGGAAGAAAGCCGAAAGATCTGAAAACTATTCTTGGCAAGATCTATCAAAAGGCGATGGTTCATTAGCAGGTCCTGTCACAATCCATCCAGGCCGTCCAGAACCATCCTGTCGAGCGAGGGACGGCCCGCCCCGAAAATGAAAAGGTGGATCAGCAGCATCGTCATCGCAAAATCCGTACGGGCTTCATGCGCCATTGCCCAGAAACCTTTTTCATGGAATATCGGGATCTTGGTTGTCGATATCGCCGTTATCATTACGATGAACAAAGGTATTGCAGCAAGCCTTGTGAGGAATCCGGCCACGATAAGTATACCGCATGAAATTTCGAATACTGCCACAAAGGCTGCCGTAAAATCGGGGTTCTGGAAGCCGATCTTCCCAAACCTGCCCGCACCCACTGTTTCAGGAAACAAAAATTTCTGTATGCCTTCTGAAAGGAATATCAAACCCACAATGAGCCGGGGGATGACAGAACGGTAATCATTGACCGTGAAAAGGATCGCATTAAGAATCTTTTTCATTCCATACATAAGAGGGCAGTATTAAAACACTTCCCGGTTTATGTTGGTTCAATATCGGGCTCAGGCAAAGACCACGCCTGCCTTTTTCCCCGCTTCCCTTACGTAAGCAGCAGCGAGCCTGTAATCATCCTGGGTTTTAAGATGTTCAAGCATGAAAGGAACATCCTTCAGCTTTGAGGCTTCCCGAAGGAAAGTGACATAATCCAGCTCACCCAGGCCCGGTCGCCTCTCCTCCAGGTGAACCGTAAGTTCAGGCATTATCATTATGTCCTTTGCATGTATGGATTTAATATATGGACCTAACTTATTAAAACACTCTTTGAGGAAAGAGCTGTTGTTGTAATATCTCTGAGGACTCGAGATCATATTCACAGGATCGAGGTGTGCCGCAAACTGCTTTCTTCCCACTGCCTTAATGAGCTGCAGGTAGGAATCCGGCGAATCGGGCAGCATGTATGGCATCGGCTCCAGGGTGTAATATGAGCTGACCGGCTTTACGGCATCAATGATTTTTCTCACGGTCTCGACTATAAGATCGAAAGTGTCGGCAGAGTAATTTCCCGGGTAAGGTCCATCCCATATCTCACCTCTCGCACCGGAAATATTCACGCAGCAGTGTGCCCCTATCTGGTCTGCAAGGCGGAGAGCATCCACGTTCTTCTGCAGATTCATTTTTCTTTTTGCCTCATCGGGATCCATCAGGTTGTTCCAGACCCCTGCTTCAGCAATGAGTATATTGTTTTTCTGTGCTTCTGTCCTGTAAGCTTTGACAAGCGCTTCATCCGCGCCGGGCTGAACAGGGCAGTATGCCGCACTGTAACCAAGATCTTTATGAGCTTTGACCCAGTCTGCAGGGTCTTTAAAGTCACCGCTCACCGGGGCCCCGAGGCGAATGGGATGAGTTGCCTGAACTGGCAAGAATCCTGCTCCGTTTAAAGCAAGCCCTGATGCGAGGGCCAGGTTTGTTTTGAGGAATTGAAGTCGATTCATATTTGACAATTTTTTAACGCAGATGCCGCAAAGTTGCACGACGCAAAGCACGCTAAGGTTTTCTGCGTACTTTGCTTCTTCTCTCTGCGCAATTTGCGTTTAAATTTTTAATAATATCTTCCAATATATTTATTCTCCACAATCAGCTTCTTTATCTCATGAGGCTCGATTGTATTCTGCCCTTTATAAACGATTTTTCCCCCGGGCTCTATTATCATGGTGTATGGCAATCCTCCCTGCCAGTCAGGGTCAACGGCCTCGATCATATCATAAACATTGCTGTTTTTGTAAATGAAGTTTTTATTTGATGCCTGCTGCTCTTTCAGGAAAGTCAGCACCTCAGTCTTTTTCTCAGGCTTGTCAGCGCTGACTGTTATGAACTCAAAAGGCCTGCCCCGGTACATCCTGTCAATTTCTACAAGGTCGGGAAACTCTGTTACGCATGGACCGCACCAGGTCGCCCAGAAGTTTACCAGCCGTAATTTATCTGAACTGTTTCTTACGAGGTCCTTTATGCCTGTGTCATCAATCTCGTCAAGAGTTACCGGCAGCTCAGCCCATTGTTTATAAATTCTCTGAACGCTTTCGTCCTTCCACGACCACTTTATGGAACAGCCAAATACTTTTGTTGTTGCCGGATTCACATTTTGGCCCGCCAGTACAGCGTCAATCGCCGCACGAAGATCCTCTCCATGTGCTGTCCCGGGTTTCTCTGACGAATCCACCCGTCCGGCAAAGCGGAGAATCCGGTTTTTATCGAAAACAAAGCAGTGAGGAGTTGCAACAGGCCCGTATGCCAGGGCTGTCTTCTGCTCGTCCCCATCATAAAGGTAAGGGAAACTAAAGCTTCTCTCGCCTGCCCTGATCTTCATCTCTTCATATGTATCACCCATATCGGTATAACCGAGTTCCGAAAGGCTCACCGCTTTTGGCGAATTGGGTGAAATCATTACAACCTGCACCTTTTTTGACCTGTAATCGCGCTCAACATCGATTATCCTCTGTTCATATGCCTGCGCGGTAGGACAATGATTGCAGCTGAAAATTATGACAAGGACCTCAGCTTTGCTGAAATCTTTAAGGCTGTAGTATTTTCCATCAACACCCTTAAGGTTGAAATCAGGAGCTGCTTTGCCGATTGCAAGTGTGGCAGGTTCAATATGTGCCTGGGAATAAACCCTGGAGATGAAAATTGCCGGAGCAAGGAATAAAAAGACAGACCATTTCATAGTGAGAAGTTAAAAGATCAATCCATTAAGTTAATAATTTTTCTATAAACATTAGCTGTTCATTCCGCGTTAATCATCAAAACGGGACAGGGTGGAATCATTGCCGAATACTCATATCAGCAGGAACTTTGAATATCCTCGTGAACTCGAGGATGAGTTTGGCAGAGCCAGGAAAATTGAATGGATAACAATAGTTTACCTTATCACTGCCATAGCCATGATGGCTGCTGTAATGAGCAATTCCCAGGCTATGAAGACAGCCTGGATCGAGGATATACTGAGCCTGGTTCCCCCTGTCAGTTTTCTTGTTGCTTCAAAGTTGTACACCCGCCCTTCCAATCCCGATTTCCCTTATGGCTACCACAGGGTAATCAGCATCGCCTTCCTTATAAGCTCTGTCGCACTTACGTCGCTCGGCGTCATTCTCCTGGCCGATTCTTTAATCAAGCTTTTGAAGGTTGAGCATGCAACATTGAATTCACTGTTTTTTTCAGGGAAGCAGATATGGCTCGGATACATAATGATTGTCGTTATGATATATTCAACTATCCCTGTTATGATCCTGGGATACAGGAAGCTGCCCATTGCAAAACAGCTGTTCGAGAAAAATCTTTTTACCGATGCAAGGATGAGCAAGGCTAACTGGCTCACCGGCTTCGCAACGATAGCCGGTATAGCAGGGATCGGCATTGGGTGGTGGTGGGCTGATCCGATTGCCGCAATTGTAATTTGCGCTGATATACTGAACGACGGCCTGTCTAATATAAAGGAAGCTACTCTCGACCTCATGAATCAGACTCCGCATATGGTTGAAAACCACAAGATCGATCCGGTTTTTAAAAAGATCAGAAAAGAAGCGGAAAAGGAATCCTGGGTCAAAACAGCTGAAGTCAGGTTCAGGCAGGAAGGTCATGTCTATTTCGGTGAAATATTCATAGTTCCCTCAAACGAAGAGAACATTACGGAAAAACTTGAGGAATTGAGGAAGAAAATTATTGGTATGAACTGGAGAGTGTTCGATGTCGTAATAACTCTCGTCAAAAATCTTGAAGAATGAGTCTTGAAAAATATAATCAGAAAAGAGATAAGTCGGTGACTCCTGAACCGTTTGGCGGGAAGAGCGCTGACAGGAGTGTGCTTCGCTTTGTTGTGCAGAAGCATGATGCCACGCGCCTTCATTATGATTTCAGGCTTGAGATGGAAGGTGTGCTCAAGAGCTGGGCCGTGCCAAAGGGCCCATCGACGGATACTGATGTAAGGAGGCTTGCCATGATGGTGGAAGATCATCCATATGACTACCGTACATTCGAAGGGATAATCCCGGAAGGCGAATATGGTGCAGGCACTGTAATCATCTGGGATGAAGGCACCTATGAAGATGCAGACCTTGCGGGAAAAAGCAAGAAAGAGCAGGAAAAACACCTGCTTCACAGCCTTTATGCGGGCAAGGTCAAGATCATCATGCACGGTAAGAAGCTTAAAGGGAAATATGCCCTGGTGAAAGTTGAGGATAAAGAAGACAACAGCTGGTTTCTCCTTAAAATGAAAGATGATGAAGCTTCAAAGGACGACATCACCCTTAAGGATAAATCAGTGAAATCGGATAAAACGCTGGAGGAAGTCAGCAGGACCAGCAAGAACATCCATCATTCAAACAGGCAGAAGTCAGGCGCAAAGACTAAAGTAAAGGAAAAGGCCACACCTGGAGATGACATCACCCCGGAACTGGAGAAAAAAGGTGAAAAATCCAGGATGCCGGTATCCATTAAGCCAATGCTGGCAACCCTCGTCGATGATCCTTTCGACAGTCCTGACTGGGTTTTTGAAGTGAAGTGGGACGGCTACCGCACCATTGCACTTATGGACAAAGGGAATGTTCAGCTTAGCTCGAGAAACGGCAAATCCTTCACAGAAAAATATTATCCCATCACAGATTCACTTAAATCATGGAATTTCTCCGCCGTAGTTGATGGTGAATTAATTGTTATCAATAAGCAAGGGGTCTCCGATTTCAATGCACTTCAGAATTGGCGCAGCGAAGCCGACGGGGAGCTTATCTATTATGTTTTTGACCTTCTCTGGTATGAAGGCAGAAGCATCATGAAGCTCCCGCTTTCTGAAAGGCAGAGCTTTTTAAAAAGGATCTTTCACCCTGATGATGACAGGATAAGGCTAAGTGAGGTCTTTCCTGAAAAGGGAAACGATTTTTTCAAAGCTGCCGAAAAACTCGGCCTTGAAGGTATAATGGCCAAGAAAGCCGACAGCACCTATATTCCGGGGGCAAGATCAAAAAGCTGGCTTAAGATTAAGGTCCATAAACGCCAGGAGGTGGTTATAGGCGGATATACTATCAATGAAGGCACCGATAAGCTGTTCAGCTCACTTCTTCTTGGCGTATTCGACAGGGGACGACTTCAGTTCGTCGGCAAAGTGGGAACGGGCTTCAATGATAAAATGCAGAAAGAGATGATGAAGCAGTTCAAGCCCCTCGTGATCAAATCCAGCCCCTTCAGCACGGAACCCGACGTTAACCAGCCTTCACGGTTCAGGCCAAATCCTCCTCATGCCGAGGCTGTATGGCTGAAACCGGATCTGGTGTGTGAGGTAACATACGCCGAGGTAACTGAAGACGGTGTGTTCAGGCATCCTTCATTCAAGGGAATGAGAACAGATAAAAAAGCCCAGGAGGTCGTTCTTGAAACTGAAAGGGACACTGCCATGATCGTTGAGGACGAAAAAACGGAAAATAGCGAAACCAGGTACATAAAAGCTCCGGAAGCTTCACCCAGGAAAACCCTTCTGAACCCGAATGAGGAAACGCAGGTAAAGAATATTGCAGGTCATGATCTGAAATTCACCAACCTGAGCAAAGTGTTCTGGCCCGAAGAGGGATACACCAAGAGAGACATGATAAATTATTATTACCAGGTTGCCGAATTCATTGTGCCATACCTTAAAGACCGGCCTCAGTCACTGAACAGGTTCCCGAACGGGATTTACGGCAAAAGTTTTTATCAGAAAAATGTAAAAGGCAAGGCTCCGGACTGGCTCCGGACTTTTCCGTACACCACAAGTGATGGCGAAAACAAGGAATTTCTTGTCGGAGCAGATGAAGCCACACTTCTGTGGATGGCTAACCTCGGGTGCATCGAGATGAATCCCTGGTTCAGCAGGGTCGATGCTGAGGACAACCCGGATTTCTGCATAATCGACCTTGATCCGGATAAGAATACTTTCGACCAGGTTATCCAGGCAGCCGCCGAAACCAAAAATGTGCTGGATTCGCTCGGCGTTCCTTCTTATCCTAAAACCTCAGGTTCGACCGGTATCCATATTTATATTCCCCTTGCGGCGAAGTATACATATGACCATTCGCAGATGTTCGGCAGGCTCATAGCAAACCTTGTCCATCAACGCATACCGGAGTTTACAAGCATTGAAAGACTCGTGAAGAACCGGGCTGGAAAGATGTATATTGATTTTCTGCAAAACCGTCCCGAAGCAACGGTTGCAGGGCCATACTCGTTGCGGCCCAAACCCGGAGCGACCGTCTCGATGCCACTCCACTGGGAAGAAGTTAAGAAAGGCATGAAAATGAAAGACTTCAATATTAAAAATGCAATTGCAAGGCTTAAGAAAGAAGGTGATATTTTCAAAGGCGTTCTCGGGGAAGGCATAGATATTATGAAAATACTCGAAAAAGCCGGGAGCTTTTCAGGAGCCGAGGTGTAAAGTGCTGACCTCCCGTACGGGAAGGGTAATTGATGTTTTATGATCTTTTAACATTTGAATAATCATATTCAGGCAATTTTTATATTATTTCGATAATATTTAAAACCTGATCTATGAAAAAAGCCCGGTTCTTTTTATCCGTTCTTCTTGCTATCTCTCTCGTTTCATGCAAAAGCGCCACTAAAGTAAGCCAGTCTGACAAGCCCGGAATTGAAATCCGCGATGAATCCCAGCAGCCGCTTTCTTATTTTAATGTATATAAAGGAAATACTCACTCTCATACAATTTTAACATGGACCCACGGGGAGCACCGCAAGGAGCTCATCAAGGAATTGGATAAACCGACGCCTTTCAAACCCGGGTTTGCGACTCCTCCCGGAACTGACTGGAGAGATGAGAAGACCCTGAATCTCGATCCTCAGTATTACCCGGCATCCCAGGGATTACCGGCTAACCACCTGGCGCTGGCTAAAGAAAATGGTTATGACTTCTACGCTATAACCGATCACTGCCAGGAACCGACACTGAACCCTGTTTCTCCTGATAACTGGGCCTGGAAAAATATTAAAGCTGCCTGTGATAAGTACCTGAATGATCCAAAATTCGTTGCAATTCCCGGCATTGAATTCAGCCGTAACACACAGGCAGATGGCGGTCAGGGCCATATCAATGTGCTTAATGCGGCGACATATATCAACGCCGATCATGGTCAGAGAGGTTCTGCACCGGCATGGCCTGAAGCTAACTGGAGCGTGGCAAAATTCTATGGCTGGGTTAAATCTGACCCTGCACCATATGATGGCGGACCGGTAGTCGTCGGATTCAATCACCCGGCAAAAAATCAATATGCAGATTTTGGAAATTATGATCCTGAAATTGCGAAAAGGATCTCGACATTTGAACTTCACACCAACTACAGTATGCAGAGATGGGCTGCATACATCCATTGCCTCAACAAAGGCTGGAAAGTGTCACCAATAGGGGTGCACGATAACCATGGATATTCAGCTATCCTGAACAAGGAAAAGTTCCCGCCAACCCTCGTGCTGGCCCCGAATCTTACAAGGGAAGCAATCCTTAAAGCACTTCACGAACGCAGAACTTTTGTTTCATACATACAGGGTACAGAGCTCAAATATTCTGCAAATGGTCATATCATGGGATCCACACTTAAGAATTCCGATAAATTCAGCTTTAAAATTGAAGTCAAAACCCCTGCTGATGAAAAGTCAACTGTAAGACGGATACAGATACTAAAAAATAACTCGGAGGGGAAAGATGATGTTGAAGTTGTGGCTGAAGCTACTTTCGACGGTACAAAAGATTTTATAACATGGGCGCCGGAGGTCCCAGATGCTTCCGCAAGATACTTTATCGTGCGTGTCCATCATGGCAGAGATATTGCAGAAGACGGAAGCTTCAAAGCAAACGGGTCTTCAATTGCTGCTCCGGTCTGGATCGAAAGACAGTAGCCTGATCTCTAAATGTACTGGAACAATGATCAAAAAAGCCCTGTCAATACTCTCTTTTCTTTTCCTGTTTCATGTTGCTCATCCGGGAGGAAGCAGAAATATTTACTGCCCGGTTGCTCCGGAGTCCGTTAAGAAATTCTGGGGCACCAATGAAGCTGAGCTGAGCCCGGCAGAATGGAGAGCTTCATGGATATGGCGGAAAGGCGAAAACCAGGGTACTGATCTTCTGCTAATTTCCAGGAGGCAATTTGATCTTGAAGCCAAACCTGATCAAGCCAGGATTTATATCACTGCTGACAACTGTTATGAATTATATGTAAATGGGAATTTGATAAACAGGGGCCCTGCAAGATGCCAGCCTGTAAATCAATCATTTGACATTCTCGACATTGCTGCTGTGCTCGAACCAGGAAAGAATGTGCTGGCTGTCAGGGTCCTGCACGAGGGAAAATTCCCTTCGTTCAACACACCTCCCCGGCCCGGATTTATGGCACAGCTGGAGATCCGGATAAAAGACAAGCTGGAAACTATCGTGACAGATTCATCGTGGAAAGTGAAGAAGCCGGAAGGCATCAATCTTGCAATGCAACCATTCGGTGAGTCTGTTGACTTCCGACGGGAAGAAAGAGGATGGCAGGAAACAGACTTTGACGATTCGGGCTGGACCGATGCCGAAGAACTCGTGTCTGACAAATTCTGGCCATGGCCCCAGCCTTCACGGAACAGCCGGGCTAAGACACTGACGTATCCATGGCTGAACTTGATACCGCGCGACATACCTTACCTGACGCAAAGCCTGGTCAGGGCGATCAGCATATATGAGTCTGGCGAAATTGTTGAGCTCAGCTACAATGATCCTGTTGCAGAAGGTGCAAAAGGCTTATTATTCCCAGATCCTAAGAAGCAGGTAAAAGGGTTCGAAGAGTATTCAGGAGGCACCGGGCCGATTGTTATTCAAAACAGGTATCCGACCGATCTATACAGTAATGAAGCCATCAACAGCACTTATCTCATTTTTGATCTTGGAAAGATAGAGCATGGCTACCCTCATGTTGAAATTGAAGGTGCGCCCGGCGCTATCATCGAGATGCTGTACGCACCTCACCTGATAAGACAAAGGTTTCCGCTAAGGACTGATATCTCAGGCAGGGCTTTGACTGACAGGATCATACTGGGTAAAGGAAAGTCAGTATGGACTTCCCTCGAAAGAAAATACATGCGTTATCTTCTTATTGCTGTAAGGAATACCGACAAGCCTGTTAACCTGTATTTTGCAGGCATCGACAGATGCGACTATCCTTTTGAAAACAATGGCTCCTTCTCAGTTGCTGATAATGATATTAACTGGCTCTGGAATGCAGCCGTCAATACGACGAGGGCTGTTACAACAGATGCATTCACCGATAACTACCGGGAAAGTCTTCAGTATTCTCAGACATCCTATTACGCAGCCCGTGCCAGCTATGCCGCATTTGGCGATCGGTTTCTCCAGAGGCGTTATCTTGAACAAATAGCATTGTCACAGCAAAGCGATGGAATGATGCCTGCTTCAGCGCCGGTTACAGCTTACAGAGGTCAGAGATTTCTGGACGGCCCTCTATTCTGGCTGATGGGTTTGCATGACTACTTTCTTTACAGCGGGGATACCCTGTTCACGTTAAAACAGCTTCCTGCAGCCACCAGGTTCCTCGACAGAATGCAATCATGGGAAAATAAAGATCGTATTATAGATTCACCTCCTTATCCTTTCTGGATCGATCATGCTGATATCGAAAGAGCTGGGGCTAATTTTTCCCTGAATGCCCTGTACCTTCTTGCCATGAAGGATATGATGTGGCTGATGAGATCAACAGGAATGACTAAGGAAGCTGATGAATATGCAGAACGCATAAACAGGCTGCAGAATATAATGCAGCAATTATTCTGGGACCCGGAAAAGAAACTCTTTGGCGACGCTTTAATTGACGGCCAGCTTACTCCTAAATATTGTGAACACAGCAACAGCCTGGCCATCGTGGCCGGTATTGCATCAAAGGAGCAACAAGAAGCAATTATCAGGGAATTCACGGATAACAATGCACAACGATTAGTGCACTCAGATCTTTTCATGCACTATCCCATAGAAGCTTTATTCATGTCGGGCAGGGGAACTGAAGCCCTCGCCATGCTTAAGGACCGGTATCTTCATATGAGAGCCGGAGGAGAGACCCTCTGGGAAGACTGGGGCCTGACAGTAACCAGGAGGACAGGGCGGTTTGAACCCACCGGCGGCAATTGTATTATCCAGGGAGAAAATACATTTATTGCACACAGCCTTTCCCGCTGGCTCCTCGGAATTCAACCGACAAAACCAGGTATGTCTGAAGTCATTATTGCTTGTGATCTCTGCGGTCTAAGTGAAATCAAAGGAGCAGTGCCAACTCCATCCGGCAGTATTGCAGCGTCGTGGAAAGTTAATAAGAAGAACAAATCCCTTGAGATCGAAATTCCTGAAGGGATAACTGCATATCTCGATTCGAAAAGCCTTAGTTCAATCAAAAACAGCATAACAATCGATGGAAAGCAGCTAATCTTCGAAGCTGAAAAGAAAATCCTTATTCCACCCGGAAAGCACCTGGTAGTTTTTTGATGAATGAAGAGGACTAGTAAACCATTATCTTCTTAAAAGGCGCCAGCAAAGTGTTCCATGGCAGCTCGGAAAGAACTGTAAGAACAAGTATCTCAGGACGGAAGTATGAAGCCGCCAGGACGATCGCCATACCATTGTTCATGTAAGCGAAGCTGACCGAGATGCTTATCCTGTTCCTTTTTGTTTCACCCCTTGGAATGAAAAACCCTATCACATGCAGGAGTATGAAAACAAGGTATAAAACCATTATCTTCCATACCAGTCCGCCAAGATTTTCCAGGATCACGTTCCTCTGTGAAGCTATTACAACAAATACAAAAATTGCCATAACCAGCACATTTGCCGAAGTGAAAAGATGTTTTGTGCGGCTTACAGCGACCGGGAAAGTTTTTTTGACTGCCTGGGAGATGATCATCGGAACAAATACAAGAAGAGCTATATCTTTCAGCAGCAGCAGCTCGTTAATGTCCATGCCGTGTATATTGATGACCCAGAAAACAAACGGCACGGTAAACGGAGCAATGATCTGGGTTATAATGACAAGGCTCATTGAAAGTGACGAGTTACCACTGGCGATATCAGCCAGGGCCGGTGACGAAAGCCCCGCGGGCATCGACGTAAGGAGCAGCACTCCTATGGCAAGATCCGTATCGACATATTTCAGGGCAAGATAAAACACAAGGGGAATGATGAACATGTAAACTGAAGCCAGGTATACCATCAGCCTGTAATTCCTGATATGCTCCAGAACTTCAAGTGGATCGATCTTCAGGAACACGAAAAAAAGCATCATTCCAAGGATTATCTTGTTGACGTAAGACGGTGCAAGGAAAGGAACAGGATTCCAGAGACCCAGCCCTATGCCAGCCAGGAGAAAAAGCCAGAAGTATTTTTCAATAAATGTGCTTACACGCATCCGGTTGAAATAATGTTGCCAAAGATAATCAGATTCTCTTTTCCTCTTCATTGATCACTGACATAGTCGGTAGAAGGCCGAAGCTTAGCAAAGGTTATTTCACCTTTCGCCTTTTTTATTATCTTTGCCGCATATTTACAAAGTGGTTTCCACGCAGCGTTAAACGCATTTACCCAGTCTGCATTTGAGTTCATTTCAGCCGGGATAATAGATCGATCGCTCCCGGAGTCACATCATATTTTTATTTAATGAAACAATTTGAAGAGATGGGTTTGACTCCCGGCATCCTGAAAGCAATACAGGAACTGGGTTTTGAAAGCCCCATGCCGGTACAGAAGAAAGTAATACCCCTTATGCTTGAAGGCGAAAATGACATTATCGCCCTCGCCCAGACAGGAACAGGGAAAACAGCCGCATTCGGACTTCCCCTTGTGCTGTCAACAGATACAGAAATCAGAGACACGCAGGCGCTGATACTTTGCCCCACGCGTGAATTATGCATTCAGATCACAGGCGACCTGTCTGATTATGCAAAATTTACAGGTGACCTTAAGATACTTGCCGTCTACGGCGGTGCAAGTATCGAAAATCAGATCAAAGGATTGAAAAAAGGCGCCCACATCATTGTTGCAACACCCGGAAGGCTTATCGATCTTATAGGAAGGGGTGTCGTGAAGCTGTCATCAGTGAACACCGTTATACTCGATGAAGCCGATGAAATGCTGAATATGGGATTTCTTGACAGCATCAATGAAATCCTTGAAGAGGTGCCTGAGTACAGAAGGACCCTCCTCTTCTCCGCAACAATGTCATCGGAAATAGCTTCAATAGCCAGAAAATACATGACAGATCCGGTTGAAGTCACAATAGGAACAAAGAATTCCTCAGCCGAGAATGTAACCCATAACTATTTTCTTGTCCATGCCAGGGATAAATACAAGGTTCTGAAAAGAATTGCAGATTCAGAGCCTGACATATATGCCATCGTATTCTGCAGGACACGCAAGGACACGCAGGAAGTGGCGTCAAAGCTGATAAGCGACGGGTACAATGCGGATGCGCTTCATGGCGACCTCTCCCAGGCACAACGCGACACCGTAATGCAGAAATTCAGGTCAAAGAGCCTCCATATGCTGGTGGCTACCGATGTGGCTGCACGCGGTCTCGATGTCGACGATATAACACATGTAATCAATTACAGCCTTCCTGAAGATACGGAAGTTTATACTCACAGGAGCGGCAGGACCGGACGTGCAGGCAAAACAGGCGTTTCAGTTTCACTGGTACACCTTAAAGAGAAAGAGCTCCTGCACAGGATTGAAAAGATGATTAAAAAACCTTTCAGGGCCATGCCCGTGCCCACCGGCGAGGAGATCTGCGGAAAGCAGCTCTTTAACTGGGTTAACCGGCTTGAAAATGTCCAGACAAACCATCTTGAGATTGAGAAATTCCTTCCGGAAATCAAACAGCGTCTTGAAAATCTCGACAGGGAAGAACTCCTCAGGAGGGTTGTTTCCCTGGAATTCGACAGGTTCCTCGATGATTACCGCAATGGTGAAGATCTCATTGAGAACGTAAGTGAAAAAGGATTCGAAAGGAGCAGGTCTGATAAAAACGTTAAATACGCAAGGCTGTTCATCAACCTGGGAAAGACAGACGGGCTCTTCGCTGAGCAGCTTATCGAACTTGTCAACAGCAAAACAAAGGGAAAGAAAATTCCGATTGGAAAAATTGACCTTATGAAATCTTTTTCATTCTTCGAGATAGAGGAACGTTCAGCTGATGATCTTATAAGGGCTCTTGAGAATACTACATATCTCGACAGGAAGGTGATAGTTGAAATTGCACAGGAGAGGAACAGCAAACCCGAAAGAAAGGAATATCGAAGCAGGAAAAAGGCCGACTGGTCACAAAAAGGAAACGGGAAGAAAGGGCATAAAGAATCAAGGCGTGCTTATTCAAGATAATTTAGTATCTTTATCTTTACAAGGGGGGATTTAAGTTAATGAAATCGCTGACAATCGGGAATCTTAATATTGCCGTACCTGTATTTCAGGGTGGCATGGGAGTCGGTATTTCTCTGTCCGGTCTGGCTTCCGCAGTGGCAAATGAAGGCGGTGTTGGTGTAATTTCCAGCGCCGGCCTGGGTTTGCTTTATCGCGAATTTTGTGAGAACTATCTTGAGGCAAGCATTTACGGCCTTAAAGAAGAGATCCGCAAAGCAAGGGAAAAAACCAGGGGCGTGATCGGAATAAACGTCATGGTAGCCATGACCAACTTTGCCGATATGATCAAAACGGCAATTTCTGAAAAAGTTGATATTATTATCGCCGGAGCAGGGTTGCCCCTCGACCTTCCTTCGTTTCTTCAAAAAGGAAGCAAAACCAAGCTCATCCCCATTGTCTCGTCAGCAAGGGCAGCACGCATCATCTGCGAGAAATGGAAATCGAATTATGATTATCTACCTGATGCTGTTATCGTTGAAGGCCCCAAAGCCGGGGGTCATCTCGGATTTAAAGAAGAGCAGATCGGAGATAAGGAATACACTCTTGAAAAACTCGTTCCCGAAATAGTGAGCGAACTGAAAACTTTCGAGGAGCTGCATCACAAATCAATTCCCCTTATAGCTGCCGGAGGGATCTACACCGGTGAGGATATTGACAATATTATGAAGCTCGGCGCTTCGGGAGTGCAGATGGCAACAAGGTTTGTGACCACTCATGAATGTGATGCTTCAGATGCATTCAAGCAGACTTACATCAATGCAGCTGAAAAAGATATTGAAATCATCAAAAGCCCTGTTGGAATGCCCGGCCGTGCTATCTTTTCAGAGTTCATACAGAAAGTGCGTGACGGAAAGAAACAACCGAAGAAATGTCCTTTCAAATGCATTAAAACATGCGACATTGACAAAAGTCCATACTGCATAATCATTGCATTGATGAATGCCTTCAAAGGCAATTTCGATAATGGGTTTGCATTTGCGGGTACCAATGCTTTCAGGGCAACAAGTATCTCATCAGTAAAGGAAATCTTCCAGTCACTGCTCAAAGAATACCGTGAGAGCAAGTCAAAGACCCTCTGACAAAATACTGGATATTCAGGACAAAACGCAATCAGCCTGGTTGCGTTTTTTTTATTTGAAAATTAATTTATTCTTGGTTTAAAATTAATTTAAACTTAATCGCACTGAATTCTGTTTATGTGAAATTTGACAATGAGGTAATTCTCTGAATACTGTAATAAAGTCAAGTCCGTATGAAGCCAAAATTCAAAACAGGAGATACTGTTTTCTCCAGAAAAGATGCTGAGGTTACAGGAAAAGCCAGGCAATTGATGACGATCGCCGTTGATCATGTAGGGGTAGATTATTTTGGCAGCCGTTTTTTTAACGGCACTTACAGATGCATATGGACTGATGAAACTGGACAGAAGAAGACAAAAATCTATAATGAGAATGAGCTTGGCATAAGCAATGCCAGGGCAATGGCCAAAGTATAACCGCATCTCTCCTGCAACCTCCTCATTGTTTTTATCAAAAGCTTTGTAATAAAATAAGATTGATTATTTTTGTAGCTCCAAAATCGGGGTGTGGCGCAGTTGGTAGCGCGCTACGTTCGGGACGTAGAGGCCGCTGGTTCAAGTCCAGTCACCCCGACAAACAAATGAGCGCATCCATCTCTGATGCGCTTTTTTCATTGTCACCCTTTCTCACCCTATCCTCTTCATTGTCTTCCTGCGAAAACTTTATCTTTATTGAGAATTTTTCTTAATTGATAACCATGGCAGCAAAAGCAGGATTATTGTCGATAGGCCTGGAGACCTACTGGAAACAATTTGACGGATTACTCGATAATCTTAATTCTTACCGCGAACAGATAAAAAAGGCGATTGGCAATTCAGGAATACAGGTGGCAGACGGCGGAATGGCTGATAACCCGGTTAAAGCGCGCGAAGTTTCATATTTTTTCAGGTCCCAGTGCATAGATATTCTTTTTCTTCATGTTTCGACTTATGCACTTTCATCAACTGTTCTCCCCGTTGTACAGGATCTGAAAGTTCCGGTGGTAATACTCAATCTCCAGCCTGTCGCCGCCCTGGATTATGAAAAATTCAACAATCTTGCCGACAGGGGAAAAATGACAGGCATCTGGCTGGAACATTGCCAGGCTTGCTCCGTGCCCGAAATAGCAGGCGTATTCAATCGTTCAGGAATAAGATACGGATTTGTAACAGGCCATCTTCAGGATCCGGATATTCACAGGGAAATTGCAGATTGGGCGTCAGCAGCAAGGGTTGCTTTTAACATGCGCCATAACAGGCTTGGTATACTGGGGCATTATTACGGAGGCATGCTCGATGTCTATACAGATACGGCAAGACAATCCGCTGTCTTCGGGACACATATCGAAATTCTTGAGATGTGCGAGCTCAGGAAGCTGAGGGATGAAGTTAATGAAGCTGATATTCGGAAAAAGACAGATGAGTTTAATGAATTATTCGATGTTTCCCCGGAATGTGAAAAGGCTGAAATTGAAAGAGCGGCAAGGACTTCTGCAGCACTCGACCAACTGGTAAAAGGAAGAAACCTAGGCGCCCTGGCCTACTATTATGAAGGCCAGCCCGGAAACGAATATGAGAACATTGTCACTTCTGTTATCGCCGGAAACACGCTTCTGACCGGGAAAAATATTCCGGTCGCAGGTGAATGTGAGGTGAAGAATGCCCAGGCAATGAAAATAATGGCTGAGTTTGGCGCCGGCGGTTCATTTTCGGAAATTTACCTTATGGATTATAAGGATGATGTGATACTTATGGGCCATGACGGACCTGCACACTTCGCAATTGCCGAAGGCCGGGTCAGTCTGGTGCCGTTGCCTGTTTTTCATGGCAAACCCGGAAAAGGCCTGTCAATACAGATGACCGTGAGACACGGACCGGTGACTTTATTATCGGTTGTCGAAAAAGGTGACAGTTTATTTCTTCTGACAGCTGAAGGAGAATCTGTTCCGGGCCCTGTCATGGAGATCGGAAACACAAACAGCCGTTACAAATTCAAGATAGGGGCCAGGAAGTTTATCGAGCAATGGTCTGAACAGGGGCCTGCTCACCACTGTGCGATAGGAATCGGGCATATTTCAGATAAAATTGAAAAACTGGGAAAGATCCTGGATATAGACGTCGTAAGGATCTGCTGAAATGTTTCACCTACTTAACCTCTCTCAAGGCAGTCGGCGGATTATAGTTTGCCGCTTTGATTGCCTTGTAACTTATAGATATCCATCCTATTACCAACCCGATCAATGTCGCTGCCGGAAAGCGCTCAAAACTCATGAAGCCGGTACTTTCAGGCTATTTTCTTTCCTGCCATCGGCCCCGGCTTAAGGCTGTGTATCTCATCGATATGCACCATGATCACTGCTTTCGGCTTAGGCATCCCTGCCTTTAACGACATCTCTGCTGAACGTTCATAAACAGGGCCATCGGTCAGTACTTCGGGAGTGCCCACGAACCTGTAACCATCGAGCGTTTCCCTGTTTACAACAGCCATGGAGACCTTTGAACCATCGAGGATGTTCTGCAGCGTCCTTCCTCCGGTTCCTTCGGAAAAAATGAGCGTTTCATCATCGAATACCCTTGTGGATCTCTTTGGGGCATTGTTCGGCATTCCCTCCCTGCTGACTGTCGCATGAAAGCACTGCTGCGTGGCAATCATATCCTTCATTTCCTGTGTAAGCTTTGCCATGATAATTACCTTTTAAGTGTTAACAATATCCCCTTGAGCTTGTTTATTTTATCTTTTGCCATCCTGACACTTGTTTCAACGAAATTCCGTTATCTAACAAACCCTGAAACAAGATCATCCATGACCGATTATATACTTCTTTCTCTTTGTGTGCTTATAATATTGGCATATATCTTCGACCTTTCATCAAAATATTCCAAAATACCAGGTGTTGTTCTCCTTATTGCCCTTGGAATGGGTATGCAGGTTGTTGCCGGGCTCACTTCATTCAAAATTCCTAATCTAAGACCGGTTCTGCCTTTTCTCGGAACCCTTGGTCTTGTCATGATAGTTATGGAAGCAAGCCTGGATATTCAGCTTTCAAAAAGCAAAAAGACAATGATAGTAAAATCTATTTCTGCAGCACTTCTTTTACTGATTGTATTCACAACATCATTAACAGTTTTCCTTGCATACTTCTTCAATGTACCAGTTCGGGAATCTCTCCTCAATTCAATTCCTCTTTGCATAGTCAGCAGTGCAATTGCGATCCCCTCCGCAATAGGAATGGATCCTTTCAATAAGGAATTTCTTGTCTACGAAAGTTCATTCTCTGATATATTCGGTATTATGCTTTTTGATTTTATCCTGCTTGGCGGCTCGGTCGGGTCGGGAATCCTGGCATTTGCCCGTGATGGAATTTTTACAATTGTAATTGCCCTGATCTCGACAGGAGTGCTCGGATACCTTTTATATAAAACAACTTATCACGTCAATTATGTGATCATACTCACTTTCATTATACTGATCTACAGCCTTGCAAAGATCATCCATCTTCCGGCATTGCTGCTGGTTCTTGTTTTCGGGATGGTCCTGGCAAACAATAAACTCCTTGAAACAAATTTCATTAAAAAATATATTGACTTCAGGAAATTCAGGAATGATATCAGCTACTTCAAAAAAATACTTTGCGAGCTTACTTTTCTTATAAGATCCTTTTTCTTTATAATGTTTGGTTTTTATACCAGCATTAATGATCTTTTCACATTTAATAACATTCTTATAAGCCTGCTGATATGTTCAGCCATGATACTGCTGAGGTGGATATTCTTCAGGCTTGCTCTCCGCCTGCCTGCGGTACCCATGGTTTTCTTCACACCAAGAGGGCTCATCACCATACTGTTGTTCCTGAGCATACCTGAAGAGTTGAGGATACCCTTCATTTCTGAGCAGGTCGTCACCCTTGTAATACTTATTTCAATAGTTTTTATGGCTATGGGAAATGTTGTCCGGAAAAAGGAGATGCTTGAATCGAAGATGATCTGCACCGAAAAACAGGATATTGCTGTTTAAATTCCCGTCTTTGAATTTATTTCTTAAGTGAACGTGCCTCAATAAATATTTTCTTAATTTCCGGGAAAGTATCCCTTATCCTCTCTTCCAGTCTTTCAATCGCTTTTTCTATATCGCCGGGCTGTCCTTTTTTGAACTCCACCTCGAGAGCCAGGAGTATTTCATCCGGCCCGAAATGCATCGTCAGCGGGGGATTGCAGCTCAATACCATCTCATCTTGCTCCATGATCCTTGTCACATCGTCAACTAGGTTTTTGTAAGCACTTTCACCTATAAGCAGGCTCCGGCTCTCATTAGCCAGAAGGAAAGCGACAGTTGCCAGGATGACCCCGATTACCAGCGATGCTGCGCCGTCGTAAACAGGATTATCGTACCATGATGAAAGGAATACCCCGGCCGTTGCAACGAACAATCCTCCCAGTGCAGCGCTATCCTCATAAAGGATGGCGAATACAGAAGGATCTTTTGAGCTGTGAAGCGCTTGTATCAAACCTCTTCCTTTTATGAATTTCCCTTTCCTCAGCTTTGAGTATGCAATTAACCAGGAAGTGCTTTCAAAAATAACGCTCACACCAAGGATGATATAGTTAACAAATGGTTTCGCGATGGCTTCAGGATGTTTCAGATGCACTACACCTTCATAAAAAGACATCCCTCCGCCAAGAGAGAATAACAGGATTGCCACAATGAGTGTCCAGAAGTAGAATTCCTTGCCATGTCCGAATGGATGGTCCCGGTCTGCTTCTTTCCGGCTTTTTTTGATCCCAAGAAAAAGCAGCCACTGGTTGCCGGTATCAACTACAGAATGAATGCCTTCGGCCAGCATTGCGGAACTGCCCGTGACAGCCGCGCCGGCAAATTTTGACACGGCAATCACCAGGTTGGCAATCAATGCGCCAATAATCGAGATGTTTGATCCTGATGACATGCTATCCTGAGAAGTGAAGTTAAAAAAGAAACAGAACTGTCCCAATGAAAGTTCAGTATCAAATCTGCGCAATCTGTGTGGATTAAGTCAGCGCAATCTGAGGGAAATAGAAATTTCACGCAAAGACGCAAAGACGCAAGGCAAGATGTGTAACTTTGCATTTCACATAAAACAATAGCAAAAAACATGAATATTGTTATTCTCGATGGATATGCCCTGAACCCCGGCGACCTTAGCTGGGAAGGTTTTTATAAGCTTGGCAATTGCAAGGTGTATGACCATACTCCTTCAGACCTGTATGTCGATAGAGCGAAGGATGCAGATGCTGTAATAACAAATAAAATCGCATTCACACAGGAGCTTATCTCAAAACTCCCAAAACTGAAGTATATCGGGGTTCTTGCCACGGGATACAATAACATCGATACCGAAGCTGCCGGCAAAAGGAATATTGCAGTCACAAATGTGCCCTCCTATGCAACAGAATCTGTCGCCCAGAATGTTTTTGCCCATATCCTCAA
>DATGWQ010000094.1:0-1557 GCA_035299385.1 Bacteroidales bacterium
CTCATCTTAGTTCCAGACAGCGGAAGGCCCCGGGGAGGTCGTGGACGACACCGGGGCCTAGCGCCCTCCGTCCGTGCGGATCGGGTGTGGAGGGACGCCGCCCAATTAAAGGCGCGCCCAAGAAGGTCGGTCAAGATGAAGGCCCCGGCGGAATTCAACCAACCGGGGACTAGTCGCCCGCTTCAACCAATTTGAAAGGATTTAGTGATTCGCTTTCGTCGCAAACGACTGGCGAGGGAGGCAATCATGGCTGCGAAGGAGATTTCGGTAAAGAAGTATGTTGTGAGGCTGAGCGGCGAGGAACGCGAACGGCTTGAAACACTGATTCGGAAAGGAAAGAGCCCGGCGCGCCGGGTACTGAAGGCGCGGATCTTGTTGAAGGCCGATGTCTCGGAAGCTGGCAAAGGGTGGAGCGACAACCGGATCATCGAAGCTCTGGAAACCAGCCCATCCATGGTTTATCGGGTGCGCAAACAACTGGTGGAAGAAGGCTTCGAGGCCGTGTTGAGCCGCAAGCCGCGCGCGATGCCTGCCGTTGCTCGGATTTTTGACGGCGAGAAGGAGGCCAAGCTGATTGCCTTGGCCTGTTCCACGCCGCCCAAGGGACGCGCACGCTGGACCTTGCGGTTGTTGGAGAACAAGGTCGTAGAACTCGGCATTGTCGATCGTGCCAGCGACAGCACGATTGGGCGGGCGCTCAAAAAAACACTCTTCAGCCCCATCGCCGCCAGCACTGGGTCATCCCGCCGAAGGCCAACAGCGCGTTCGTAGCCGCTATGGAAGACGTGCTGGCCGTCTACACGCGGCCACGCGACGGCGATTGTCCGCTGGTTTGCCTCGACGAGACCTCGAAGCAACTCATTGCCGAAACGCGCGTGCCGGTCCCGATGAAAGCGGGACGCCCGGCCCGTTTCGATTACGAGTACCAGCGCAATGGCACCGCCAATCTCTTCATGATGTTTGCTCCGCTCGAAGGCTGGCGTCACGTCAAGGTCACAGATCGCCATACCGCCGTGGATTACGCTCGCGTCTTGAAAGACTTGGCCGACATCCACTTCGCGCACGCCAAGACCATCGTTCTGGTCCAGGACAATCTCAACATCCACAGCAAGGCTTCACTCTACGAAGCCTTTCCAGCCGTCGAGGCCAGGCGCCTGGTCGAGCGCTTCGAATGGCACTACACTCCAAAACACGGCAGCTGGCTCGATCTGGCCGAGTCTGAACTCGGCGTCCTAACGTCCCAGTGCCTCGATCGCCGCATTCCCAACAAACAAATCCTCATCGACGAAATCGCCGCCTGGGAGCACGACCGCAATGCCAACCACACCAAGGCCGACTGGCAATTCACCACCAAAAATGCTCGCATCAAACTTAAGCATCTATACCCTGCAATCTGACTGAATCAGGCGACTAGCGATAAACGCCAGCGATCGCCAGAAACTCGGCGGCCTTGAGACTCGCGCCGCCGACCAGCGCGCCATCGACGTCCGCGACGCTCAGCAGTTCCTTGGCGTTCGAGGGTTTCACCGAGCCGCCGTAGAGGACACGGATGCCCAC
>DATGWQ010000095.1:0-16016 GCA_035299385.1 Bacteroidales bacterium
GGCATCGACAACATTATAGCTTGCAAGGTCGATGGCAATTTTCATCCCATTTTCCACAGCAAGCATGCAGGCTTTTTCAACGAGAGCTTTATTGATGATAAGGTAACCTTCCATATAGAGAATGTCATACCCTGCAAACTGAGCGGAGGAAAGCTCTCGTGCTTCGAGCTCCACGGCAGCCCCGAGATGAGTTGCAAATGTCCGCTGTGAGTCGGGCGAGATCAAAGCCACAGCAGTTCCTGTTGACGATTCCCTCCGTAAAAGGAGTGTGACCACCCCGGCTTTTTTCATATCGCTTTCAAAGAAATCACCTGTGTCGTCCCTTCCGATTGATCCGATGTAGCCGGAACCAGCCCCAAGAATGGCAAGTCCGTGCATTGTGTTGGCTACTGATCCTCCTGAAGACATCGATCTTTTCAGACTGGATGTTTCTTTTAATATAATACCTGATTTAACGTTATCGACAAGTTGCATGCTCCCTTTAGGCAGATCGAATTTTTCAAGAATACTGTCATCGTTGATCATTGTCATTACATCGACGAGAGCGTTGCCGATACCGAGGATTTTCTTCATGGAAATATTTTTTTCAAAGATATTGTAATATTCATGAAAAGGCCTTACTTTTGGCGAGCTAAAAATCGAAAGTTCTTTGCTTAATATTTCGGATTGTGGATTTGAGATTGCGGATTTAATCCGAAATCAACAATCCGAAATCCAAAATCATACAATCCTCAGTAGCTCAGTTGGTTAGAGCATCTGACTGTTAATCAGAGGGTCGCTGGTTCGAGTCCAGCCTGGGGAGCCAAACTAGACAAGAGGTTGATCTCAACCTCTTTTTTATTTATAACACATTAGTCTTCTTGAATATGTCTTAGACTTTTCCTATTGCAACTACCGTAGGACTTACATGAACTTTCTAAAAGGGCAGTTTAGCTATGAATGACATTCTACAATAACATAGGTGTC
Organism: Bacteroidales bacterium; assembly: GCA_035299385.1. Classification (GTDB taxonomy): domain Bacteria; phylum Bacteroidota; class Bacteroidia; order Bacteroidales; family VadinHA17; genus LD21. The sequence goes on from DATGWQ010000095.1 coordinate 967, forward strand.
AGAAAACACCGAACTTCTCGCACTCAAACTTTTCTTGTTTGTGATTTTTTTAACGCCCAGAATGGGGTGATTTCATAAGTATGAATTTTTAGGAAAAATAATAGAGGATCAAGAGTACTACTTGATCTTATTTTGCTTTATCTTCCTTCCACCAATTGGTTTTTTCTTCATCTTTAATAGTCAATGGACCGCTTATGCCGCCAGTATCCTTGACAATGCCTTTTGTGTTTGCAGTAAGAATAATAAAAGCCTGGTGATTATTATCTGTTAATTCTACAATACCTTCAAAAACGAAAACAACCGTCTTGCCAATTGAATCAACATTTACTGTAAATTCTGTTCCCCGAACGGCAAGAGCACATGATGGTGTCCGCATATTATATTTCTTATCAAATTGTTTTTTTAGTTTGTCAGCCTCTGAAATAAGTTTTTCCTGGTATTCAGCATATTTCTCAGTTAAAATATTATTTGTTACATAATAATTTCCCCTCATGAATTTAGGTATGTGTGTTCCAGATTCATCAGCAACAATATTAATAGCCGACTTTTGTCCTAAAATGATATCTTCTCCTCCCGATTCAAAACCATAATGAAGCTTTACCCAGCTGTTTGGGCCTGTAGCCAGCCAATCTCCTGGAGTTAAATCAAGGGATTGGTCCGGAGAAATAATCACCATCTTTCCATCCGCTTTCACAACTCTTACATCGCCACTAAAAGAGGTAATCTTACAATTAAACTGAGCAGAAACTTTCCATTTGTCATCATCTAAACCTTTGAAATTCAAATCTCCCTGTCCATCGAGTTTTTTATAATCTCTCATCATTTTATCATGCCTGGACTGGGCAATCGAGTCGTTATATTTTTTTTGTAATTTTATCATGGCAGCCAGTCTTTGTTGCCTCAATTCTTCTTCCTGTTGTTGTCTGAGTTTTTCTGCTTCGGTTCTCTTTGAATCCGATTCGCTGCTGAATAAGTTATTGAGCATACCCGAGAAAATAGCTCCCATAATCTGCTGGTCAATATTTGTATGAGCAATGGAGGAATTTGATGCAGTATTGGCGCCCATGTATTTACAGCCCGGTTTATGATTTCCATTCATTCCGCCACATCCCAAACATTCTATACCTGTCTGAGCCGATAATTTTTGATTTGGTATGATAAAAAGTATGCCTAACACGAATACGGTCATAAAAAGGCGATATCCTTTTTTCATAATGTTTAGTTGTTGTAAATTTTAAATTCCCATTCATAAATCTTGTCCAGCGCCTTCCGGCTATCTTCAGCATCAGGAGAAAGAAAAAGGTATTTTTTCATGTTAAAAACGGCAAGTGGGTAATCCTCTAATTGGGAAGCTATCAATGCCATATTAAAGTAACTTTCAGGATAATTAAATTCGTTTAATCTTAGTGAGCTTTCATATAACTCTAAAGCTTTTTCATACTTCTTTTCTCCATTTGCTAAATTAGCCTGAACAATTAATTTTCTTTGCTCCTCGCTTATGATTGATCTTTTGTTTTGTTGATTAACCTTCGTTTTAAAATTTTCCAGCTTACCATTATACATTTGTGAGACATACTTATTGAATAATGAAATTATAGAATTTACATCATCCAGTTCTTTGGCATTTCTGTCAGTATATCTGGCACTCTGATCTGTGAAATTCAAAGATCGATACGGAAATTCTTTTGATGAGTAATGCTTATTTTTTGAATCTAATAAAATAACTTCTATATAACCTGCTGGAGGTGCTCCTTCCCAATTTCCCTTATTAATGTATCCAATAGACAGTTTTAAATCAATTATTGCAGCACTGATATAACCCGGCGGATCATATAAATTCCTGTATCTTTTATTTCCATAATATATCCCACTTTTATGATGCTCTTCTTTATACTTCGTGATTAAAGAATCATTTCTGATAAAAATAGTATCCAATAATTTTCCCTTTCCAAATACTCTATCTTCAAAGAACGGCTTACCATCATTTACATTTTCGTATTTCACAATTTTGTTAACTCCGACATATACTATTTTTTTATTAATAAGGTTGCATAGGCTGTCTCTTAGCTGGTTTGACACCTGGGCCTTTACCTGTACTGTGAAGATGCATATTAACGCAAAAAATAGATTTCTTAGAATTTTAGTTGTCATCTGCGATTATTTGATTTAAACTCTCCTAATATATAATTTTTCCTGTGAGCATCAATTTATTTATCGAATTAGATTTTACCAAATCACAGTATCTGCTTCGGCCAAATTCATTGCGACTTTGTTAAACTAAGGTTAAGGATTTTTCTGATGAATTATTGTAAGAGAATTTTGAGAACATTCTTAGGTAAGCTTCTGCTTAGACGAATAGTGTAGATTAAGGCCAACCTCGATGACTTCGAAATAAGAAAATTGATCAGATAAAAAGTGCTCCCTCTGGTTGCATCTTTCAGCAGCCTGGGGAGCACAGACAATCAACCACTTACAGAATTTGTTAAGTGGTTTTTTTGTTTTCACGTGAAAGGCGACAGACTTTCAGGTGGTTTAGTTGAAATTTAACGGTTGATCTCTTGAATTCTGGGTTTCTTTCAGCTGCAACAGAGCATCCCGAAATACCAAGGATGTGTGAATTGTGTAATTATTTTTAGTTGACATGTAACAGTAATGCATTCTCCATTTAATAATTTGAGCGAAATCTGAAGGTAATGAATGTATTACTTATCTGGCCAAGTTTTGATTGACGAGATTCATTGGAATTAATATCCCATTTCTTTAGATTGTCCTGCTCCAAGTATCTTCCTGACTTCCTCAAAAGACTCGTCAACAACATTAGAATGAGTTGTTGAATAGATTATGGTTCCTTCAGTAGATACATCTGTACTGATAAATACAATTTTATCAAGGTTAAGGATAATCTCCTTCCCCATTTGCTTAAATACTTTAAACATCATAATATATTGATTTTTGAAGATAACACCGGCAATTCTCCAATGTTCACCCTTATTCAATGTGGTTAATAGAAACACTATCTCCTATTGAGAAACTCATTAAGTCCTCACCTAATAAGACCGGACCTGTATATATCTCTTTTGTGCGTCTAAGAATTTCTTCCTCAGGATAACCGTATAATCGAACAATATGTGAATACACTGCAAGCTTCGGCTTAACAGCTGTAAATACTTTAGCTGCCTGTTCAGGTGTTGTATGGTGGGCCAGTATATTGTATCTCGGATTTGATTTTTTTAATGTATCCGAAGCAATTGCTACTTCGTGTACGAGTAAATCTGTTCCCTTTGCATATTTAATAAGATTCTCTGAGTAGCGGGTATCACCGGAAAGCACCGCCGAGTGTCCACCAAACTCTATTCTGTAACCAAATGCGGGAACAATTGGATAATGATCAACTAAAAAAGCAATCACTTTCACACCGTCCTGGTCATATACTGTCCCTTCTTGAATATCAGTTGTAGATAATTTGCACCCTTCTGGGGAAGCTTTATCATCCTCTTCTCTGATATCAATATCGAACTGATATGCCTCTTGTAAGTGAGCAATCATCTGTTTTGTTCCATCAGGTCCAAAAACACTCAAAGGTTTAGTTCTTTTTGAAACCAGCCAGCCAGTCAGCCATAAATCAGGAAAACCAACAATATGGTCTGAATGAAGATGGGTAAAGAAAACACCATCAAGTGTATTATATTCTACACCTATTTGTCGTAATCTTTGTAAACAACCACGACCGGTATCAAATAATAAATTTTTACCACCGGCCTGAACCAGTGTACTGGCTCCAAACCTTTCCATAATTGGTTGAGGTGTCCCTGTACCTAATAGTGTAACTTTTATGATTGATTTAGTATCAATCGCATCTGAATTTAAATTTGTTTGCGCAAAAGATGAGAGAAAGAGAAACAGAAAGAATGTGGTCGTGAAAGATCTTAGCATGATTTTATCAGAACTAACATATCGATTAGGGTTATGTTCACTCTGGCAGTTAAGCTAAAATCATTCTTCAAAGCTGTAGTGGTTCTCTCTTTACTGTAGTGGTTCTCACTTTATGAGGCACCCATTACCGCTAACTTGTTTCTGGCACAAGTACTTTATTTAGACGAAGTGAGTAATTAAGGAACTTATTAAGTTAACTAAAACGGGTCATTAGCTTCATGAGGAGTTTTGGTGGAGGTTTCATTCCCAATTGTTCCATTGCAGCAAGTCGGTCAGGAATACCCCAATGCTCTATAAGTTTGCCCTCTTTGAAACGCATAATATCAATGACTGTGATTTCAATTTTCTTCCCAGTGGGTGGCATTGGTCCAAACTGCCCAGTCTGAGTACCTCGACCTGTCATCCTGCCCCACACTTTATCATCTGTAACTACTACATCATCAATAACAAGCGAGAAGTCCGAAAAAGCCCTGTGCAAACTTAATATTGCTTTTTTTACTGACTCAACATCTGGAGGTATAAACCCATATTGATGTTCTATAAAATCTTTTGAAGTATGTTTATCAAAAACCGTTATATCACCCTTGCTGAATCCTTCTTCAATGAGAATTCGAAAGAGCTGTTCATTAGAGTATTGTGGCTGCATGTCATAAGTTTACCTGATAACAAAATAATATATGAGATTGTTATGGGCTTTTAGGAGTTAGCACAAGTATAATTCTGAGATTATTGTGTTAGGGATGAGAAAAGATTTAAAAAACATATGCAAAGAATAAAAAGTGAATAGGAAGAAATTTTACCTGAAAAAAATCTTTGGCTCTAAAGGTCGTTGGAAAATTTTTTCATTATTTATAAATTTTGTGGAAAATTTGACCCTCTAAAATGGTCTTCCATCTGGTTGCAACTTTCAGCAGTAAGGGGAGCAGAAAAAAGAGCGGGAGTGAGAGTGGGAGCGAGAAAACCCATTTCATTCCCGCTCTTTTTTCCCCGCTCTCGCTCTCACACTCACACTTTCTTCTTCCTCGCTCCCGCTCCCACTCTCACTCTTTCTCCCGGGTGCCAGGTTTGACAATTCCCGGGACTTCCTTTCAGGTGAATTGCAAGACCTATTAGATAACAAGAAATTATCCTGTCGAAGTCATTATCTCTCCGGAATCCGCCGTCTTATCAGGAAAAGGGAGCGTAAACATGAATCTACTACCCTTCCCAATCTCACTTTCTACCCAAATATCACCTCCATGTTTTTCTATAAATTGCCTGCAAATCACTAATCCTAAGCCGGTGCCTCTTTCCTGCTGAGTTCCAATTGATGATGATATGTTCGATATATCAAACAACTTATCAAGTTTTGTTGATTCAATTCCAATCCCATTGTCGGCAATAGTGACCATAATCCCCGAATCAGATCTTTTTGTTGAAATTTTTACTTCTCCGCCAGCATGGGTAAACTTTATGGCATTCGATACGAGATTCCTTATGGTGGCTTTTATCATGTCCGGGTCAGCATGAATAGTATCATCTGATCCACATTTTATTTTAATGTTCTTCGCCTTCGCCATTGGGATAAGAGATTCAATTCCTCCTTTACAGACCACGGAAAATGAAGTATCCACAGGGTTGAATGAAACCTTATTTGCTTTATTAGTTGCCCAAATAAGAATGTCCTCTAACAGGTTGAAGACATTCCGGGCTGATATACTGAGCACTTTTGCCTGAGTTTCTGTTTCATCAATCGACTTACGCCTGATATTCTCTGCAATTAATTCTGAGAGATTAATCAGTGTGTTGAAAGGATTTCGTAGATCATGAGCAAGAATGGAAATAAACAAATCTTTCTCATCATTGAGTTGCAGAGCCTGCTCCAGTTCATATGCTCGCAGAACCGTTTCTTTGTACTGAATGTTAATCTCCTCGATTGCTTTACCCAGGTCTTCAGTAAGTTTCATATTCTCTTCAATCAGTCCTTTTACCTTTTTCTCTGCGTTTTTATTCCGGGAGACAAGTTCCTTATTCAATTCCATGAACTTATCTGCCATCTCCCGGTAAACAACACTCAGCTTGTTTATTGATTCCATTGATAAGATGTTAATTCTATGTAAAACAAATCGGTCTGCTTTCTGTTGCCTTAACTTAGATAATTCAGCGTTGAGAATCTTTTTTGTCAGCCAGAAATTTGTGTTGGCTGGTTTCCTTGAGTGGTTTTTGTTTTTATGCCAGAAAGATGCCAGGTTTTGAGGGAGTTTCCTTTAAATCTATATAATTTAGCAGGGGTTTTTAAGATGACTTCTAAGCTTGAGAAAACTCAATTACCAATTCGTGTAAATTTAAACAAACCTCGATATCTATATATTCGATTTTTTCAATTCTGATGAGTTCTGGTACATTTTGTATATTGATGTGATATATGGGGCATCGCTCAGGTGTTGATCAATTGTCTTAAATTCACCAGAATACCTATTTTAAAGGTGTGGTTCAGAATTGAAATTCTCTAAAACAACATCTCCTTCTTTTCCAACCATTTCTCTACTATTTCATGCTCTGTCTGATATTTATTTTCCATATCTTTCTGATATTGCTTAAATTCAATTTTATTCCTGATGTTATCAAAAAGCGGATCATGTTTTAAATTTGTCAGCATCCATAGTTCGCAATTCTTTATTTGAGAATAAAATTTAAAGTACTTAAGAGCAGTACTGGTATCACCCTTGAAAGCCTTAATTCGGGCAAGATCATAATAAGCCTGAATAGCTTCCTTATTGGACCGGGAACTTCTAATAATGCTGTCAGAATACAGCACAATCTGATTAAAAAGATGTTCAGCTTTCTCTGACCCTGTTCGCCAAGCGGCATACGCAACCTGTGGGGTTACATATTTTAACTTTTCATAATATGCCAAACACTCCCTGTACTTTCCATCATTATAAAAATTATCTGCCAGTCTTAGAGTCACCTCATAATAATTGATTTTATTAATGAGAGCCCGCTTGCAATACTCTATCGACTTCTGATAATTGCCTGCGTCTCTTTCTATTCCACTAAAACCGCTCAGGTAGAATGAAGAATCCCCATCAAGTTCATATGCTTTAGTGAAACAAATTTTAGCATTATCAAGTAACCCTGTTCGAATAAATCCACCACCAATCATTCTGTAGATTGTTGGAGTTTCCTTTCCATTTTGATTAATTCGTAAGGCATTATAAAGATTTTCCAGAAATGTCACATGATCTTCAAACTCATTCATTATCGCTTTTCCATAATAGGCCATCCAATCATTTGGATTCAGCTCAAGCGCTTTATCAAATTCTTTTGTAGCGCTACCCCTGGAACCGGTTGCCGAATAAAAACTCCCTTTGACGAAATGAGCTTCAGAGAGTTGATCATTATAAGAAAGAGCACGATCGGCCAGTATCAAAACAGAGTCCAGGTAGTTCTGCCGTTCATAGTTTGACAATTTATATTTGACAAAAAATATTTCGGCAAGCCCATTATATGCATCGGCAAATGTGGGATCAAATTGAAGGGCTTTTCGATAATATTTGCCCGCCCGGTCCAACGCAGAATGATCATCAACTTCAATCCAGAATTCCGGTAATTCATCCCTGCCTCGCTGGTATAAATCCCAGGCTGTAAGGTTTGAGGTCGGGATCTTCTCGATAAGTTTTTTTTCCTCAGGAGATATAGTTGTATTTAATTCTGATGCAATGGATTGAGCAATCTTGCTCTGAATGTCGAATATGTCATTCATATTATCAATTTCCTGTTCATATGCGTTTGACCAAAGCTGATTTTCTTTACCTGCCTTTGCCAGTTGTACTCTTAGGCGAATATGTTTACCATATTTTTGTCCGCTGCCCTGCACAATATAATTTACTCCGAGTTTTTTGCCAATCTCAGTAATAGTTGGCATGGATGAACCTCTGAATTGTTCCGTAGAAGTGCGTGATATAACTCTTTTGAATGATTTTATCCTTTGCAGATTTCTAAGTATCTCGTCCTGGATACCATTAATGAAATATTCAGTAGAATCACTTGAACTATCATTCTTAAAAGGCAATACAGCAATGGATTTTTCAATTAGCCCCGAAGACTTAATCAGTTTCGATCCAAACAGAATCATTGCAAATAAAAGTAGCAGTATTGTCAAAACGACTGAAATGGTCTTTATATCTATTATTTTTCTTTGTAAAGGACTAATTTTATGTTCTTTAACCCCAGCTATCATATTTTGCTTATCATACTTTTTTAAAGAAGTGATAATCTCTTTTATTGCATTTGCTACTTTGTTGATCTGATCCCTATAGAAGGTTTTATTGAGGTTTTTATCAGGATTATCTGAAGGTGCCAATGGTCTGTTCACCCCATCAGACTTGTAAATAAACTCAATACTTCGTAGAGTTGTTCCCAGTTCATTCTCAAGCAGTGCCTTATCTTCAGGGTCTAAGCCATGTATCTTAACAGGCAATATTCTACTTGTAACATTACCTCCAATAAGTTTTATATCTCTTCCGAATTGATCTTCTATTGCCATTTTATTGAATGGGCAAAATTCATATTGCCAGGCAAAACTCTTTGCATCACAATAGGTCTGAGATATAATAGGAATTAAGATCAGACTTTTGAGTTTTCCCGCCAGACTTTTATCTACATTGTAAGTTTCTAAAAGGCCGTCCTCGGGGTTTGTGTCGAAGTAAACTGAGACAGGTTCTTTAATAGTAGCCTTTAATTCCTTCTCAAGATTCCTGACAAAGTCTGTTACCCAGCCATCAAGATTATCATTTTGACGGTAACTGATGAATATGTCGTATTCGTAACCTGGAAATATACTTGCCATCTGGCTGGACTAATTATATATCCTTTGCATGATATCCATATCCTAACAAAGTCGAACAAATAATGTTTGGAAATAACCAGGCACCGGTAGAGCAGAAGGCAACTTTCAGCAGTCAGGGGAGCACAGGAAATCAACCACTTACAGAAAATTGTAAGTGGTTTTTTGTTTTCACGCCAGAAAGATGCCAGGTTTTATCTAGCCAACTATTATTCTGCTTTATTTACTTCTTTCTGCCACGGGAATCTTCCCTCTATCTCAAACTTGAATTGAAAGGCTCAGGGAAGTCCTTACAATTTGAACAATAATCATATTCAATTGGTTGAATTTAAGGAAGTAATAATTTCAATCATCATGTCAATGCACAACCTTTATATAAAATCTCTCCTGCTGTTTTTAAATCTTGCATTCGCCATGATCTCCAATGCTCAACATGAGCAACATATGACAGGAGAAAACAGGATGAAAGATCAGGACACATCGAAAATGAATCAAAGCATGATGATGAATGAAAGCGTGGGAACAATGAGCCATGCTTTTTCTTTAAACCGCAGGTAAGGGCACAAGGGGTGATCAGAAATTCGACGCTCCAAACTGGCTCATGTTCATGGGACAAAGAAGAGTTGGGGAAAACGGATTATTTCATTTCAGTACTATGTTTTCTCTTGATGCCGTCTTTGGCGGAGATGGTTATCCGTTGTTGTTTCAAAGCGGTGAAGCATACAACGGTGCACCTCTTGTTGACAGGCAGCATCCGCACGACCTGTTTTCGGAATTATCAGTAAGCTATTCTCATGGTTTGAACGAAAGAACAGATCTTTTTATTTATCTCGGTTATCCGGGAGAGCCGGCGCTCGGCCCTGTGGCTTTCATGCATCGTCCTTCTGCATTCTACAACCCTGATGCTCCAATTTCACATCATTGGATTGATGCCACACACATAACTTTCGGAGTTGCTACAATCGGAGTAAGGTTGGGCGGGTTTAAATTTGGCAGGAGGATCACAGTTTACTCTGTTCAACTCCGGCAGCAGGTTGAATACCCTATATGGGCTTAATCCAATGGCTTTCGAGATTTTTTTCAGGATCTTTCCTTCTATTATGAAAATGTGAATCAATTTAAGCTAAACCAAAAATGTGTTGTTATGAGTCACGAGAGATTTGAAGGTGTTATAGATGCATTGAATCAATGCGCAACCTTGATCGGGAATGTGCAGAAACTTGTCTGTTCACAGCTAAGATGTTAGCATCCGATGCAGAACTGTCAATTGATTTTCTGAATGTTTGTGCAAGAATTTGCGACATGTGTGGCGATGAGTGTGAAAAACACGCTTCGCATATGGAACACTGCCGTGTCTGTGCTGAGTCGTGTATCTTCCAAAGAATAATTTGACTATAAAAGTTTCATTTCGTACTTTTACGAAAAGAATTGCTCGGATGAGTTATTTTTCTGACTGTGGATTCTTCACTCATGAGATTCTTCACCTTTCTGCAAAAGAGACTTTCAAGTTATGTGAAAGTGATGCTTGCATAATAGATGTCAGAGAAAGCTATCTATGCAACTTCAAGATGTTTAGGGTCAAGAACCTCTTTTATCTCCCCCATAGCAAACTTAAAGACACATACCAGCAACTGCCAAATGACATACCACTAATCTTCGCTGACGCTGTTGGATTACATAGCCGTGAAGCAGTGGTATTCATGATGGAAAAGGGTTACGAGAATGTCGCAAACCTCTCAGGAGGCATTGTTGACTGGGAGAAGGATGGTTTTCCGGTGACAACAGATAAGGAGTACCGTCTGACAGGTTCTTGCATGTGCCAGCTTAAACACAGAGAATCGAAACCCTCAATAAATAATATAGATATGGAACAGTCAATTGGTTTTATCGGAGGCGGAAGGATCACCCGGATCCTGCTGCAGGCATTCAGGAACAATAATGTCAGGTTTAAAGACATTGTAGTCACAGACCCTAACGCTGAAGCCCTGGAAAAGCTGAAAACCTGTTATCCCTCTTACAGGGTTGCCGATGCAGGGACTGCTGCAGCCCAGGATATAGTATTTTTTTCACTGCATCCTCCGATGATTATGGATACTCTGGAGAACCTAAAAGGTAACATCAGCTGTAAGGCAACTGTAATATCTCTGGCACCAAAGATCACTCTTGCGAAGATGGCAATGAAGCTCGGACATGTGACTCGGCTTGCAAGGATGATTCCCAATGCAACATCATTTATAAACGAAGGGTACAATCCGGTCTGTTTTGCTCAGGACTTTCCTGAGCTTGATAAGAAAAAAATTCTTGATATTCTTACCAATCTCGGTAAAACCTTTGAAGTACCGGAATCGAAGTTGGAAAGCTATGCAATTATCTCAGCAATGCTCCCGACATACTTCTGGTTCCAGTTTCAGGAACTCGCTGCAATCGGTGAGAAAATAGGTTTGTCTGCGAATGAGAGCAGGGAATCTATAAACCAGACAATGCTTGCTTCCCTGGATCTGATGTTCAAATCAGGGCTAAAGACCGAAGAGGTAATTGATCTTATTCCCGTTAAGCCAATAGGGGAAAATGAGCAGCAAATCAGGGAAATATATAACACTAAGCTTACAAGCTTGTATGAGAAGATAAAACCGTAGTTACTTCACCCCTTTATCTTTCAGGACCTTCACAAGCTCTTCCTCGGCGAAGTATCCGATATGCCTGAAAAATTCTTTTCCGTTCTCATCCAGGAAAACCTGTGTGGGGATGGCTTCAATATTATATTGCTTTCCGTAAGGAGCGCCCGCCTCTGTCCATACATCGTGGAATACAACCTTAACCTGCCTGCCGTATTTTTCTTCTACTGATTTCATTACCGGTTGCATCTGCTGGCAAGGTATGCAACGGGTAGAACCAAGTTCGATAAAGGTTACCTTGTATTTATTATTATCTTTTTTGTCTTTACCGGATTGAACATCGCAGGATGTGAAAGATATTATGAGGGACAAGAGGAGAATTGAAGCTGATTTCATATAACAGTTTTTGAAATGGTTAAAAGAAAATATTAAAGAGGTATCCCACAAGGATTATTCCTGTACCGATAACACCAATGAAGGTAAATATTAGCGGCAGTTTCAGGACTTTCCTTAGTATGATCATCTCAGGTAGTGAGAGCCCTATAACAGCCATCATAAATGCAAGAGAAGTGCCGAGAGCAGCTCCTTTTTCAAGCAGCACAGATACAATCGGAACGATCCCTGCTGCATTACTATAAAGGGGGATGCCTATAAGCACCGATAAAGGAACTGAGTACCAGACCGACCTGCCCATGAGCGATGCCATATAATCTTCCGGAACATACCCATGAGCAAAAGCTCCTACAGCAATTCCGATTGCTACATACATCCATACCTTCCCAACAATATCCTTTACAGCAATGTATCCCATCTGTATCCGGTTTGCCCATGTTGCCTTTTCCTCCTCCTGGCTGTTATCTCCCATGTGCATTGAATAAACCCAGGGTTCCACCCATTTCTCCAGCTTGAGTAAGCCTATAGTCCAGCCTGCAGCAATGGCAATCACCAGACCAGTTATCACATATATCAGTGCGACTTTTATGCCGAACATTCCATAAAGCAGAACAACAGCGACCTCATTTATCATTGGGGAGGCGATCAGAAATGAAAATGTAACTCCGAGTGGAATTCCGGATTCCACAAATCCAATGAACAGTGGTATGGCAGAACAGGAGCAGAATGGCGTTACGATTCCCAGCCCGGCAGCCATAACATTACCCGTGAAGGTCCTTTTGCCTTCAAGCGCTTTGCGGGTACGTTCCGGTGTGAAAAAAGTTCTGATGATTCCGACAAAGAATACAATTAGCGCCAGGAGCATCATGACCTTGGGAACCTCAAATATGAAAAAACGCACAGCCTCTGTAAGCCGCTTACCAGGAATCATTCCGAAAACAGAGTTAACAAGCCAGTCGGTCAGTGGCTGCAGGTAATGATAGATGATGAACCATGCTGGTAATAGAATGATTAACAGTAGTATATTCCTGGAATTGTTCTTCATTATGATTTCAAAAGATAGATTCTGATGATGTAATACAATCCAATTATTATGAAAAGCACAGCCGCAAACCTTCGGAACCAGAGTTCAAACGATTTGATCCTGTTATAAAGGCTGCTAACTCTGCTTATCATATAAGCTATCAGCCATGCAAGAATGATGACCGGAAGAGCTGTAGCTATCGCAAAGATCACCGGCAGATAAAGACCTGATGCACTTGAAACGGAAAGCGGTATCAGCATGCCAAAATATAGCACGCCGCTGTAGGGACAGAAGGCAAGAGCCAGAACAATCCCAAGCAAGATGGCATCAATATATCCCCACCTTTTTTTCTTCTCCATACCGGCTGCCAGTCGTTGTATTACGGGGATATTGATCCTGATCAGGTCAAGCATGATCAGACCTATGATAAGAAGGAGAGGACCGATAATCTTTTCACCGTATCTCTGGAGGAAACCTGAGAACTGAAACTGATCTGCGCCAAGCATTATGATAAGCGCCAAACCTGTATAGGTAATGGCTCTTCCGGCTGTATAGAATATTCCATTATAGAAAACCCGTCTCTGGTCTTCTACATCCTTGCTGATATAGCCTATTGCTGTAATGTTGGTTGCAAGCGGGCATGGACTAATTGCAGTTAGCAATCCCAGCAGGATTGCCGTTATCCATGGCACAGTGCTATTGTCAAGAAGATCAGTAAGAAATTCCATCACTTAGCGGTAAGAAGAAATTCCACCTTCTCGTTTATAATCTCTTTGAACTTCTCAGGCTTCGGAACTGCGTACATGAAACCTTCGTTGGTAAGGTTTATTTTCTGTCCGCTCTTGACAAGCAGAAGAGTCTGCCCTGATACTCCGAGCTGTTTTGCAATAACCCTGGATGGTTCTTCATCAAGATTCAGGGACTGGAAGGTTATCAGACCGGTCCTGATATGCTCCGGGTATAAGGTTTCAAGATTCTTTTTTGTATCCGCCTCAATGGTTCTGCAGGTCGCGCATCTTGCCGTGAAATGAAAGTAATACGCTTCGATCTTATCTGAATTCTCAGAAGCTGCTCCGCTGGCTGCAGGTTGTTTCGGTGATTGGGAGTTGCAAGACAGGCTGACCAGTGTCAATATAAGCAATGCGAGATTAGGTAATGTTTTCATGGTCATCGTTTATTGATTTTTGGATATAAGTTCCTTTACTTCTTTTGATGAGAGCACGCGACCGCTGGATACAACTTTGCCATTTATTACCAGCCCGGGTGTATGCATTATTCCATAACCCATAATCTTTACAATATCCTCTTCTTTTTGAATATCAGCTGCAATACCCATTTCACTTACAACATCACGGGTAACTTTCTCAAGTGTCTTGCACTTCGGACAACCTGATCCTAAAATTTTGATTTCCATGACTGAATTATTTAATTGAAGTTTTAATTTCTTTTGGATCATCGCTGCAAAAAACTTCCGGGAGCTGATCTTCATCAAGAAGTTCTTGAAGCAGCCGCTTGGCAATTATCCAGTTTTCCCGGTTAATACAGTACTTAATATATGGTGGATTGATTTCCCCCTGGATCAGTCCGGAATATTTAAGCTCCTTCAGATGCTGTGAGAGTGTTGAGCGGGCTATTGGCAGCTCATCCACCAGGTCACCGCTGTAACAGCATGAATTCATCTTTGCAAGCTTCCTGAGAATATAAATTCTTGCCGGGTGGCTTAATGCCTTAGTGATCCTGGCAATCTGCTTATCATCATCACTGAACTGAATTTTCATAAATATATTTTTATGTTTCGCAAATATACGAAATGTTTTATATTTGCAAAATGAAAATGCGCACAGGCACGATTCTGAAGTTTTTGAAATCTCCAGTCCACCTTACACATTTTCACCTGAGCCTCCCATGACAGAAGTTATGCAGTGGGTCAGGAATAAGCAATCACATCTGCATCATGGAGAAAAGATTGTTTTAACGAGTATTTATAATGTTGACATTTAAATATGAGAATACTCATTCTTTGTACCGGTAACAGCTGCCGCAGCCAAATGGCTATGGGCTTTATGAGATCATTTGATAGGCGGATGGATGTCCATTCTGCCGGGACTAATCCTGGAAATGCAGTTAATGAAAGAGCAGTGCAGGTGATGTCCGAAGTTGGTATCGACATCAGCGCAGAGAAGCCAAAATCTGTTGACCTTTACCTGAAGGAAGCCTGGGATTATGTTATAACAGTTTGCGACGATGCAAACGAGAC
>DATGWQ010000096.1:0-20145 GCA_035299385.1 Bacteroidales bacterium
CTGAGATGACCTATACGGTAAAACTGTATTTTGCCGAGCTCGAAAGCAAAAATCCGGGTGACCGCGTCTTCAATGTTTATATCCAGGATTCCAGAGTGCTTGAAAATTTCGATATTTGTGCCGAAGCTGGAAAAAAAGATAAGGAAGTTGTAAAGACCTTTACAGGTGTCAGGGCAGGAAACGAAATAAAGATCAATATGATACCTGTTAAAGGAAACACAATTCTTTCAGGAATAGAGCTGATCGGGGAACCTTCAAAATTTACCTGGAACGATAAATGATGAAATCATTTTATGTGAAATCACTGGTAATTGCGGGCATTCTTTGCCTTGCATGCACTACAAAAGTGTCCGAGTGGGTGCTGCTGAATGCAGATCCTGGTCAGTATACACTGGTGTATCTTCACAAAAATGCGGTAAATGAAAAGGTAAAGACTGATAATGAAAGCATCAGGAAGAGCATTGCAGGTGCAAACATAACTTTCAGGGATGCCGTGAAAGAGGATGCGGTGCAGCCTTATTATGCACTGTACTATGGCAACAGGCTGTTTTCAAGATATGATACTCCTGCTCAGGTTATGGGAGTTACATCTTCTCCGTTAAGGGAGAAAATTGCAGGAGAAATCCTGAAGGGAAAACTTTGCATCATGCTGTTCCTGAATTCAGGGAATGCTGAGAGGGATGCAAAAGGGCTGGCGGAGCTCAGAAAGGCTGTCAGCTCTTCACCATTTGCAGCAATAATCCCCGTTGTGGAGCTCAGCAGGACAGATCAGGCTGAAAAGCATTTCATCTCCATGTTGCTGAATGTTGAAAGCGATCTGAAGGATCTGAAGGAACCGATGCTTTTCGGAATTTTCGGGAAGTTTAAAGCTCTGGAGCCGCTGGTGGGTGCAGGCATTACGGGAGAAAATATCAATTATATGATTGAATTTCTAACAGCCGATTGCAGCTGTCTTATAAAGGATAATCTCCCGGGTACGGATATTCTGTACCCCAACAAATGGGATTCTCCTGCAACAGCTATGGTCAATGCAATACTCGATTCTGATCCGTCACTTCAGCACAGATGATGGAACAGGACAGCCTTGCAGCGGATACCGTACCTGAAAGGCCTTTGCCGCAGTGGCTCGTAAGGCAGAAGGAGGGGCTTAACACATATACACCTGAAAAACTTGTAATGAAGGAAGACAGATCCATCCAGACTTCTTTGATTATAACAGGGGTGTTTATAATATTGGTAATCTGTGTTTTGACAATATATTTTTTTAGAAAAGAACAAAAAAAGTAACACAGAGCTTCACAGAGAAGTCACAGAGTTACACAGGAGAATATCATTTAGTTTGCTCTGTGGCTCTCTGTGTAACGAAAAAAATGCTTACATGAAGTCATTTCAACTTATAATAAAAGAGCTCCTTTACAGAAAGACAAGTTCCATTGTTATTTTGTTAACAGTAATTGTTGCCAGCACGGTTTCAGTGGCCGTCTATACGCTGAGCAAAGCAAGCGAGGATGAAACGCGAAAGATAATGCGCGAGCAGGGACTGAATCTTTATATATTCCCTAAAGGAACAAATCTTATCGATTTCTATTCAGTCAATAATACACCTTCCTTTCCGGAGTCATATATAGACACTCTTTCGAATTCGAAAACATTTGATGCCGTGCGTCATCTTACCGGGATCCTGCAGGTGAAGTATTCAGACTGGAAGGACCCGAACGGATCCTCTCACCAGATAGTGCTTATGGGTTATAAGGATGAAGCAATGCAAAGATTCCTTCCGAAACAGGAAACAATGGGCTTTGATGTCGGGAAAGGCACTGTGCATGTCGGCGCCCTCATCTCAAGGAACATACCGGAAGGACAGCCATTCTCAATCAAAACAACTGACGGTCAAGTGCATAGCTTCAAAATAGCAGAACGGCTTGAAGAAGGTAAAGGAATGATAGACCAGGGCGTCTCTTTTAACCTTTCAGATCTCCAGGAAATCCTCGGTATGAACGGGCAGATAAATAAAATCGAAGCACTCGGATGCGTCTGCAAAGACGGAAGGATAAACAACGCCCGCAAACAGGTTCAGGCAATTTTCTCAGACCTTGAAGTGACGGAGATCAGCAGTATTGCTGATGCCAGGGAGAACCAGAGACTGATGATGAATAAGTACGGGGCATTCATCATACCGTTCATAATGCTGACATGCATGCTGATAACGGGATTGCTCTTCTATCAGAACGTAAATGTGAGAAGGAGGGAAATAGGCATCCTGAAAGCGATGGGAAACAGCAGTATAAAGATCATACTGATGATCCTCGGAAAGGCTTTTATCCTGGGACTGTTAGGCGGCTTGACGGGTTTTTTCACAGGAACATGGCTGGCTGAATACTTCGGAAAGGATTTATTCAGGTTCACTGCAATGAATATCAAGCCTGCCTGGGTACTTTTCTGGCTCACACTGGTGGTTTTTCCGGTTCTCTGGATGATGGCCAGCTGGATACCGGCGCTGATTGCATCAAGGATAGATGCGGCGAGGACGCTGAGCGAGGAGTGACCCCTATCCCGATGTAATATGAATCTCATGGACTTAGGAGATCAAGTCCCCCCATTTGGGGGATTCAGGGGGGCAGAAACGGGGCAGGGTGGTTTTAAAGAATGATTTGAATTGTAATATTCGATTTTAAATGCTTCAAATAAGAAATATAACAAAAAAGTACAAAAAAGGCAACGAGGTTTTCACTGCTCTCGATGATGTCAGCTTTGATGTTGATAAGGGAGATTTCATCACTGTCACAGGCCACAGCGGCTCAGGTAAATCAACGCTGCTGAACACCATCGGAGGTCTTATTCATCCCGATAATGGCACGGTCTTATACAATGATGAAAATATTTACGGGTACCCGCAGTCAAAGCTGGATGAATACAGGAAGCTTAAAGTGGGGTTTATTTTCCAGCAGTTTCACCTCCTGCCTTATCTTTCTGTATATGAAAATATTAAAATGGCCTGCAGTGAAGACAAACAAGTCAGGAGGATCGGCAGGTACCTCGAGGAATGCTCACTTTCAGAACAAAGGAATAAATTCCCTGCACAGCTGAGTGTGGGAGAGAAGCAGCGGACCGCATTCATCAGGGCGATAATCGGGGGACCGGAATTCCTCCTTGCGGATGAGCCTACAGGAAACCTCGACCCGGGGAACTGCTCCATATTGCTGGATCTCATAAGTGAGTACAACAAAAATGGAGGCACCGTCATACTCGTTTCACATCATGAGCCTGCTGCAATTTACCAGACAAAAGGGCTGCAACTTCAAAAAGGAAAGATTATCTCTCAATAAAATACCTTACCATGAATAAAGCATTCCTGATCGTCATCCTGTTTTTTGCTCTGACCTCATGCAGCCCGAAACCTGACTACTACAGCTATAGTGATTTTAAATCTGTTTCGAAATCTGATGTTCACCTGCACATCAATTCGACTTATCCTGCATACATGCAGCTCGCAGTGGATAACAATTTCAGGATAATCTCACCAAATGTAGATTCGGAAATACCTGTTTCAATGCAGCTCGATACCGCATCTGCAATTGCAGCGAAATGGCCCGGCAGGTTTTATTTCCTCGGAACATTTTCGGTTGACGGGTATGGCAAACCTGATTTTGCCGACAGCATCATCACTACAATACAAAAATGCATGAGCAAAGGGGCTTCGGGGATCAAGGTCTGGAAAAACATCGGAATGGTCTTAAGAGATACTTCCGGCAAATATATTATGGTTGACAACCCGTCTTTTGAACCTGTTTTCAGGTATCTTGAGGCAAACAGGATCCCCGTAATGGGACATCTTGGTGAGCCGAGGAATTGCTGGCTTCCTCTGAGTGAAATGACCGATACCTCGAACTACAGGTACTATAAATCACATCCGCAGTATCACATGTATATGCACCCCGAGGCTCCGTCGTATGATGACCAGATGAATGCACGGGATAACGTGCTTCGGAAGTTCCCGGAGCTTGCGTTCGAGGGAGCTCACTTCGCAAGTCTTGAATGGAGCATTGATGAACTGGCAAAAAGACTGGATTCATTCCCGAATCTTTCGGTTGATATGTCGGCCAGGATGGGCCATCTTCAATATCAGTCAATTGCTGATTACGAAAAAGTAAAAAAATTCCTCCTGAAATACCAGGACAGGATCATGTACGGGACTGATATTACAGTTGGCATGAACGAGAGAAATCCCCAGGCAAGGACCAGCCAGATCTATGACAGGTGGATCTCCAACTGGGTATACCTTGCTACCGATTCAACGCAGCAGATAAAAAACCTTCCGGGCGAAGTGCGTGGAATGCACCTGCCAAAAACTGTCATAGACAAGATCTACAACACCAACGCAGAAAAGTTCTTCAGGCTGCAATAATATTCTTTTAACTCCCTTCCCTCCCGATAGCTATCGGGACTTCCCCCTGGGGAAGGAGCGGAGGAACTTTTCCTCCCTGGGGGAAATTAGAAAGGGGGTAGGGCAGTGCAATACGTATTTATACCCCACCCTAAATACGTTTTAACCGTCTTCCCCGGAACAGGCTGCATTTTTACATTTGTTAATTATTTAACAACTTGTGGGAAAGCTTTACGAACTCCTCGAGAAAGACATCCGTTTTGAAGAAGGGCTGAATGCCTGCATGAACTGCGGTGTCTGCACTGCAATATGCCCGGCAGCCGAGTTTTATAATTACGATCCCAGGCGCATCGTCGACATTGTCCAGTCGGGTGATGAGAATGAAATTGAAAAGCTCCTGAAGTCGGAAGAGATATGGTATTGCGGCGAATGCATGTCGTGCAAGACAAGATGCCCGAGAGGGAATGCACCAGGGCTTGTGATAATGGCATTAAGGGGACTGTCACAGGATCTTGGTTTCTTTGTTGAATCGGAAAAAGGCAGGCAGCAGCTTGCAATCAAAAGGACCGTGGGGGAATCTATCCTCAACACGGGATATTGTGTCTATCTCGATATGGTGACTCCGGAACTGCACCCTGAGCAGGGACCTAACTGGGAATGGGTTCATGAAAACCGGGAGGAGCTCATTAACAGGCTTGGTGGCAATTATAAGGGAAATGGTCCCGGAATACTTCGGAAAATACCTGAGGAAACTCTTGATGAGCTCAGGAAAATTTTTGATGTCACCGGAGGATTGAGGAGATACGAAAAAATAGAATTATACTCCAGGCTCAAGGCAGAAGAGTTGAACCTTGAGATCGATGATACGCTTGATAACGAGTACTTCAGGAATATTTACAAGTCAAACAACGGTTCCCATACAAGGCAATAAAGATGAAAATTGAAGGAAAGAAGGCAATCTGGAGCGAATACCAGAAAGAGATAGCTAATGACAAATACTTCTATGTCAGAAGCTGCATCAGGCAGAATTTTTTCCCGGGATCAGAGGTTGCCTTCCTGAAAATTATGAAGGATGTTCTCGGGAAAGATATTTACGAGCACCCGTGTCATACTACGTGCTCGGGCATAGGATATCATGGCGATGTGGTGCCTGTTGAAACAACCATGACAATTGTTGCCCGCCAGTTTGCAATGATGACGGAAGCAGGATACACCAATTATGTTCCTTCATGCATCACATCTTTCGGCCTGTATACTGAAATCATGGAGACCTGGAATCATTTTCCTGGCATCATGGAAAAAGTCCGTGATAATCTGAGGCGTGCTACAGGACGAGAATTCGAAATACCACAAAACCTTGCACATGCTTCCGACATTATTTTCAAATTCAGGAAAGAGATAGCAGCAAAAGCTAAGTACAGGTTGGTCAACAGGTATAACGGGGAACCATTGAAGGTCGTTGATCATATTGGGTGTCATTATGCCAAGATGTTTCCTTCAAAAGGAGTTGGAGGGGCCGAATATCCCTATGTCCTGGCAGGTATGGTCGAGGAATGGGGCGGGCAGGTTATCGATTACCCCGAGAGGCGCCATTGCTGCGGATTCGGATTCAGGCAATACCTTGTGCAGGCAAACAGGGGCTTTTCTGTTGCATGCTCACGCGAAAAGTTCGAGTCTATGGAACCATTCCGGCCCGACATGATAATCACAAATTGCCCGGGCTGCCCGATGTTCCTTGACAGGTGGCAGTATGTGATAGGAGAGATGGAAGGCAAAAGTTATGGTGCGGATGGTAAAGGCATTCCCGTCTTTACATATGAGGAAGTTGCAGGCCTGGTCCTTGGGTTTGATCCATGGGATCTTGGTTTGCAGATGCACCAGACTGACTGCGAGCCGGTGCTTGATAAAATAGGGATCGATTACGATCCTGAAGAAAAATTCTGTCTTGATAAATCCAAAGTAAAAAAAGGAGCAATCCTAGTCTGAGATGGGAAAGCATGTGGTTATTATCGGCGGAGGTGTAGCAGGACTGGAAGCAGGTTCAAAACTGTCGGGGTGTGGCTACGAAGTAAGCCTGTTCGAGAAAAGCAGCATGACAGGGGGCCATCTGAACGACTGGTATAAGCTGTTTCCCGATAGACGTGACAGTTCAGAAGTGACAGATTACTTTAAAAAGATAACTGCGGGAAGCGGAATAAAAATAATCCGTGATACGGCCATAGGGAAGATAGAAGAGAACAAACATGGCTTCTCTGTCTTTTCCGATAAAGGAGCAGAGATTAAAGCCGATGCTGTAGTTATCGCAACCGGATTCGACCTTTTTAAAAGCTCGAGAAAAGAGGAATACGGTTACGGTATTTACGATAATGTCATCTCCTCTTCCGATCTCGAAGCCATGTTCAAAACAGGTAAGCTGACCATGACAGATGGACGTAAACCCCAGAGGGTTGGCTTTGTTCACTGTGTGGGTTCAAGGGATGAAAAAGTTGGAAACCTGTACTGCTCGAAGCTATGCTGTGTCACTGCTGTAAAGCAGGCTATTGAAGTCAGGGAACATGATGGCGACTCGAAGGTCTTCTGCTTTTACATGGACATGAGGATGGGCGGAGCATATTATGAAGAGCTCTACAGGGAAGCACAGGAAAAATGGGGCATCACTTTCATAAGGGGAAAAGTTTCGGAGGTTGGTGAATCTATTGACAACAGCCTTGTGGTGAAAGTGGAGGATACCCTTCTGGGCAGGCCTTTAAAAATTCAGCTCGACATGCTGGTGCTGATGGCCGGAATGGAAATGTCGGAATCTGGAAGGAAGCTTGCAAAAGCATCTTCACTTAAAACCGGCGAAAACAAATTCTTTGCACCTGCCGATCATCATTACGGAAGCAATCTGAGCAGTACGAAAGGAGTGTTCCTTGCAGGCACATGCACCATGCCGATGAACATAACAGAGACAATATCCCATGCACGTTCGGTTGTTTCTGAGGTTATCGGTTACCTGGAATCAAAGGTAAATGATGGAAAAGTTTGGATTTAGCATATCAAAAGGCCGTCAGATTAACTATGACTCCAACGACAGGAGCACGGCTGAATTTATTTTCAGGAATGAACCTACCTTCAGGCTTTGTATTGAATGCGGCTGCTGCTCAGCAACATGCACTACAGGCAATTTTACCAAATTCAGCCTCCGCGAGATGAATATCCTTATGAAAAGAGGTGAAAATGACACTGTGAAGGAAAATATCAGGAAATGCATGTTTTGCGGCAAATGCACCCTTGTTTGCCCTCGAGGCGTCAATACACGCAATGTTGTGAGCCTTGCACTTCAGTTTTACTTCAAAAGCGACGGGTATGCAGTTTGATCTATTTGTGATACCATTCAATATCGGTCTTTACTTCATCATACTCTATGCAGTAACAAGGAGCATTATCTGGTTCCGGGAACTGTCAAGACAGGACAAGCTGAGGCTGCAGAGAGGCTTTTTCGGAAGAGCTTTCGGACAGAGCCTGAAGGAAATATTCATGGAGAGCCTGATACACAGAAGGATTCTTAAAAGCAACTTCCGTCTTGGTTATATGCATATGAGCCTTGCTTTCGGATGGTTCCTTCTTATCCTATTCGGAACAATTGAAGCTGATGTTTTCGGCCAGTCCCACCTGAATGCACCTTATAAGGCTATATTCTTCAGGTATTTCAACCCTGAACATGGCAGGACTGGTGCAGAGGCCGCATACGGCTTCCTGATGGATGGCATTCTCGCATTCATACTGTCCGGATTGCTCCTTGCCGTGCTGAAAAGATTTTCCTCCCGCACTGTCGGTATGAAAAAAACGACAAAGCTCCGGCCGCTCGATAAAATTGCACTCACCTCGTTATGGCTGATATTTCCCAGCCGCCTGCTGGCTGAAAGTTTCACCAGCGGCGCTTATGCCACAGGAAGCTTTCTGACCGGATCATTAGGCTCTTGGTTAGCCTCCTTCCTTCCTTCCGCTCAGATGGCATATCCTTTCTGGTGGCTGTATTCCCTTTCACTCGGCACCTTTTTCGTTTTGCTTCCACTTACAAGGTACATGCATATCCCTTCGGAATTGTTCCTCATTTTTATGAGGAACTCAGGAATCAGGACAGGGGATAAGGCAGGCTCATTCTCGGAGGTTCAGACATTCTCCTGCTCATCATGCGGAATGTGCATCGATGCGTGCCAGCTCAATTTATCTCTCGGGATCACAAATATTCAGTCAGCCTACCTGCTCAAAGGCATAAGAAATGACATGGACGTGTCTTCAATTGCCAATAATTGCCTGCTTTGCGGGCGCTGTGATGTGAAATGCCCTGTCGGCATTGAACTCTCGCCGATTCGTATGATACAGAGGAGAACAGCTGAATCTGAAAATCGTTACGGGAACACGCACAGGGGATATTTCAGGAAACGTTTTGCCGCAGCCGAAAAACCTGTTTTACCTGCAGCATATGGTTTTCTCCCTGAGGTACGTGCTGAGAAAACCGATATCGTTTTTTACGCCGGATGCATGACACACCTTTCACCTGCGATAAAAAATTCAATGGTCAGGATACTCGATGCATCAGGGCTGAAGTACGAGTTCATCGATAAAGACGGCGGAGTCTGCTGCGGTAGGCCATTAATGCTTGCGGGCCGGGACAGGGAAGCGCGGGAGCTTATCAATCATAATTCAGAGCTTATCAGGAAAACCGGGGCACATACGCTTGTCACATCATGTCCTATTTGCTTTAAAGTTTTCAGGGAGAGCTATTACCTGGATATCGAAATTCTTCACCATACCCAATTCATCAGGATGCTCATTGATGAAGGGTATGTTAAAATGAATTTCTCCAGGCAGAGGATTGCCTGGCATTCCCCATGTGAACTGGGAAGAGGATCGGGTGTCTACGATGAGCCCAAGGATATCCTCAGGCATGTTGCAATACTTGAGAAGACAGCATTTGAGGATGAGAATTCATTATGCTGCGGCGGAAGCCTGGCAAATATGAAGATCAATTCTGAACAGAAAAATATAATTGCCCGCATGGCAGCGGCAGAACTCACACGATCAAACCCGGATATACTTGCAACCGCCTGCCCCTTATGCAAGAAGACCCTTTCAGCTGCTACTCAAACCAGGGTGAGGGATATCGCGGAAATCGTTGCTGATACAATCGCAGAATCACCAGCTGCAAAAGTTCCCCGACGCAGGAGCATTTCGATCAGGCAGATGGCCCGCTATTAGAATTCTCCACGGTAATTGCATTCTTTTTCAGCTTTTATCCCTAACGTTAAGGGTAAATTAATTATTCTAATAAAAACAATTAGGTTAATATCTTTTTCAAACAATAGACATAATCTTATTGTTAATAAGTCGTTATACTCAGTGGTCAAATCGTCTAAAAAATTCAATTGAAATGGGAAAATACTTGTTTGTGATGTTGGTTTTTGCAGGGCTGGCAATGTATTCGTGCAAGAGTGAAAGTGAGAAAGGGAAGACAGGTAAGCTGACAGAAAATGCAATTATGCAGCAGCAGGATGGAACAATTTCCCTTAAGGTTGACAAGGCTGACACATACCAGGACCGGAACAATCCGGAAAGCAATACTGCGGAATGGAGTGTTATGGTCTCTAAGTCAGGTAGATACGATGTCTGGCTTTCAAGCGCAACAAAAGATACTACAGCACTCAGATACCAGAATTCTGTGATGCTAAGCATCAAGAATGATCTTATCGAGGCCCGTCCCGCAGTTGACAAGGTGATTCAGAACTCCAGCGATGTTTCATATCCGTATTACCGCGCTGATTCATTTCTCGGATCCCTTTTCATTCCTGACACAGGCCTTTACAACATACAGGTTATAAGTGACAAAATTCTGCCGGATAAATCTGACAAGGCGGAGGAAACCAAGCTTCTGTCGGTGTCATTGACCCCTGCGGATTAAAGGATCTGCTACATTTTATTGATAAAGAGAAAGCTTTGGCAGAAATGCTAAAGCTTTTTTGATTTTATCCATTCCCTGGCGTTGACGAACGCCCTGATCCACGGAGTCACATCATCGCCGGCATTCTCAGGAGGATACCAGCCACATTGCCATGGCAGGAAGGATCTCTCAAGATGTGGCATTATGGCCAGGTGCCTTCCATCCGATGAACATACTGCTGCTGCATCATGATCCGAACCATTAGGATTGGCCGGATAAGTATGCCGGCTGTATTTCACTGGTATATTGTATTTCTCCTCATCATACGGGAGGCTGAATCTTCCTTCACCATGAGCTACCCAGATGCCAAGTTCCATTCCTGCAAGGTTGCCTAGCATGACTGAATTGTTTTCGAGGATCTTCACTCCAAGGAATTCAGATTCGAACTTCCCTGATCTGTTGTGAAGCAGCTTTGGCTTTTTTTCATGTTCCGGGTAAATCAGATCCAGCTCAGCCATCAGCTGGCACCCGTTGCAGACACCAAGCGATAATGTATCCGTCCTGCTGTAGAAATCCTCCAGCGTTTTCCTGGCCTTCTCGTTATACCTGAATGCACCGGCCCACCCTTTTGCCGAACCAAGCACATCAGAATTGGAAAATCCACCTACGAAGACTATCATATTTATGTCTTTCAGATCTTCCCTTCCCATGATGAGATCGGTCATGTGAACATCTTTCACATCAAAGCCGGCAAGGTAAAGGGCATAAGCCATTTCGCGATCGCCGTTCACTCCCTTTTCCCTTATTATTGCAGCCCTTGTACCGGATTTCTTACGCCTGTCAGGATTAATTCCTGCTGCTGCGAAGGTACCTTTAAAGTCACCTGCGAGTATGTTCAGCTCGTGTTCCTTATAATGCGTGAATCGCTCGAGGGCGAGATCTTCGCCCGACTGCCTGCGGTCCAGCAGGTAAGAGGAGCTGTACCATTTATCCCTGAGCTCATCGATATCGAAGCTGAATGAATCCTCATTGTTCTGAATCAAAAGGGATCTGTCATTCACCGGATGACCAACTGAAAAATATGAGATCCCGTTTTCAAGCAAGATCTCGGCAACCTCGATTTCTTCCTTTACCTGTATTATTATGCCGGGATTCTGACTGAAAAGCAATTTCACGGTATCGGGTTCGTTTATCGCGGTAAGATTTGCGGTAATACCTCCTTCAGTGTTGGAAAAACACATCTCCAGCAGCGTCGTGAGCATGCCGCCGGCCGATATGTCATGCCCGGCAAGAACAAATCCTCCTGAGATCAGGCCCTGGACAGTCCGGAAAACATCTGCAAAATATCCGGGATCTGTAACTGTCGGTACTTCATTGCCGACAGAGTTGAGTACCTGTGCAAAGCTGCTGCCTCCGGGTTTCAGTGAATCCCTGCTCATGTCGATGTAAAGCAGGCTGGTATATGGATCATTGACAATGACCGGCTCTATGATTTTTCTCACATCAGTTACCTCACCGCAGGCAGAAATGATGACAGTTCCCGGTGATAGAACTTCCTGACCTCTGTACTTCTGTGTCATGGACAGGCTGTCTTTTCCCGTGGGGATGTTGATTCCAAGAGCGCGGGCAAATTCAGAAGCAGCTTCAACGGCGCTGTAGAGTCTTGCATCTTCACCCTTGTTTCTGCAGGGCCACATCCAGTTTGCCGAAAGGGAAACACTTTTAAGTCCTTCAGGCATTGGAGCCCAGATAATATTCGTGAGAGCTTCGGCTATGGAGAGGACAGAGCCTGCGGCAGGATCGACCAGACCTGCTGCGGGGGCATGCCCGATCGATGTGGCAATTCCTTTCCTGCCCCTGTAATCGAGTGTTATTGCCCCCAGGTTATTGAGCGGAAGCTGAAGCGGGCCGGCACATTGCTGCTTTGCGATCCTTCCTGTTACGGAACGGTCGACCTTGTTCGTCAGCCAGTCCTTGCAGGCAACTTCCTCGAGCTGCAACACCTGTTCTGCATATTGCTCTATCTCTTCAACAGAGTATTTGAGAACGGCGAAAGACGGTTTGACGACCTCGTCGGTCATAATTGTTTTTGGCGGATTGCCGAACAGGGAGGACAATTCCAGGTCGATCGGCTTTTCTCCGGTGGCAGGATTGAAGAAAGTGAACTGCATGTCGCCCGTAACTTCGCCGATCACATAAATGGGAGCCCTTTCCCTCTCTGCAATTTTCCGGAGTTCCTCGACATCCTTCTTCTTCACCACAAGCCCCATCCTTTCCTGCGATTCGTTGCCGATTATCTCTTTGGCGGAAAGTGTCGGGTCACCGATCGGCAGCTTGCTCATGTCGATCTTTCCACCCGTAGCCTCGACAAGCTCGGAAAGACAATTAAGGTGTCCGCCGGCACCGTGATCGTGAATGGAAACAACCGGGTTGATCGCGGATTCGCCGAGGGCCCTTATTGCATTATATACTCTTTTCTGCATTTCCGGGTTGGCTCTCTGAACGGCATTGAGCTCTATTGAACTGTCAAATTTGCCTGTGTCGACGGATGATACTGCGCCTCCGCCCATCCCGATCCTGTAATTGTCGCCTCCAAGCAGAACTATCACGTCACCTTTTTCGGGAACACTCTTCTCACTGTCCTTTTTCTTGCCGATCCCTATCCCTCCTGCAAGCATTATGACCTTATCGTACCCGTATTTTCGCAGTTCACCGATGTGTTCAAAAGTGAAGACAGACCCGCATATCAGGGGCTGGCCGAATTTGTTTCCGAAATCACTTGCCCCGTTGGAAGCTTTTATGAGAATATCCTCAGGTGTATGGTAAAGCCAGGGTCTCTCGCTGTTCGCCTTTTCCCACGGTCTGCTTCCGTCCGGCCTTGGATAGGACGTCATGTAAACAGCAGTGCCAGCAATGGGGAAGGCGCCTTTTCCCCCTGCAATACGATCCCTGATCTCGCCTCCTGTTCCGGTTGAAGCGCCGTTGAATGGCTCCACCGTAGTCGGGAAGTTATGTGTTTCCGCTTTGAGTGAGAGGACCGATTCAAAATCCGTTACATTGAAATAATCTGATTTATCCTGTGTTGCCGGTGCAAATTGTTCCGCAACAGGTCCCTGCATAAAGGCACAGTTGTCTTTGTAAGCTGATACGACCGTGTTTGGGTTTTCCTTTGTTGTCGATTTGATCAGCTGGAAAAGCGACTGCTGTTTTTCTTCACCCGAGATTATGAAGGTGCCGTTGAATATTTTGTGCCTGCAATGTTCTGAATTGACCTGTGAGAAGCCGAACACTTCACTGTCGGTCAGCTTCCTCCCGATCTTTTTACTCAGCCCCTCGAGGTATGCGATCTCATCATCATTAAGCGCAAGCCCTTCTTTTTTGTTGTATTCCTTTATATTATCTATGTATATGACGGGATCGGGTTTGCGATCGATCGTGAAAAGATCCTGGCCAAGATTCTTGTATAAAGCCTGCAGCATCGGGTCGAATGAAGGAGAATCGTTTTTTGCAGCAACGAATTCTTCAATCCTGGAGATGCCTTTTATCCCCATGTTCTGGGTAATTTCCACCGCATTTGTGCTCCAGGGAGTGATCATTTCCTTTCTTGGACCGGTAAAGATCCCTTCGATCTTCTCTTCTTTCAGGAATACGGCTTCGCCAAACAGCCAGATGAGTTTATTTATCTCTTTTTCAGGAAGATGCTCCCTGGTTCCTGCTGCGATAATATTTCCTGAATTGCTTTTAAAGAAGAGGATCATAACCATGTAGTTAAATGACGGCGCAAAGATAATTTTTTATTCGGGCAATTGGAAATGAAGGTTGTCTCCCCAACCCCTCCCCTAAAGAGGGAGGAGGATTCAGGAGGAGAGGTTTATGTCTTCAGCCCGCTTCTCTTCAAAAACGCGTCCATTTGCGGGTCCCTTCCCCTGAATTTTCTGTAGAGATCCTGTGGCTTCTCTGTTCCTCCTTTTTCGAGGATGTTTTTCCTGAATGACAGTGCCACCTCCTCATTGAATATTCCTTTTTCCCTGAACAGTTCGAAAGCATCGGCATCGAGGACTTCAGCCCATTTGTAACCATAATAGCCCGAGGCGTACCCGCCGCTGAAAATATGATTGAACTGAGCGCTCATATTCAGACCATTAATACGGGGGAACAGTTCGGTCCTGGACATTGCTTTCTCCTCAAAATCAGAAATACTCCCATCCACGGGTTCCCCAACCGTATGCCATGCCATGTCGAGAAAGCTGAAACCAAGCTGTCTCATGCATGCATAGCCTTCATTGTAAACTGCAGCCTCTTTGATTTTTCTTATTGTTTCATCCGGTATCTTTTCTCCCGTCTGGTAGTGGGTTGCCCATGTGTCGAGCCATTCCTTTTCATATGCAAAGTTTTCCATGAACTGGGATGGAAGCTCCACGAAGTCGCGCGCCACGCCGGTTCCTGAAAGGCTTTCATAAGTGCATCTTGTAAGAATGCCATGCAGGGAATGTCCGAATTCATGAAGGAAGGTTGTCACCTCGCCGAATGTCAGCAGGGAAGGCCTGTTTTCTGTCGGCCTTGTGAAGTTTGCGACTATCGAAATGAAGGGCCGTATGTCTGAGCCGTTCTCAATCCTCTGATCCCTGTAGCTCGTCATCCATGCTCCTCCGTTCTTGCCTGGACGGGGATGGTAATCAGCATAAAAAATCGCCAGGAAAGCGCCATCCGAATCATAAACTTCGAATACCCTTACCTCAGGATGATAAACCTGGACCGTTTCATTACTTATGAATTTTATGCCATATAGCCTTGAAGCGAGGCCGAAAATAGCTTCCTGGACTTTTTCAAGAGGGAAATAGGGCCTTAACAGTTCATCGTCGAAGTCATATAGTTTCTTCTTCAGCTTTTCGGAAAAAAACGACCAATCCCATCTCCGGAGTGCATCAGCATGACCGTTTTCAGCGGCAAAAGCACGGACATTTCCAAAGTCCTTGCCGGCAGCATCCCGGGAAGCGGCGTAAAGCTCATCCAGGAATTTCGCCACTTTTTCAGGCGAGTCTGCCATCCGGTCGTCAAGAGCCATTGCGGCAAAGTTCTGGAAACCAAGAAGCTTTGCTATTTCAAGCCTTAAATTGACAATATCGGCAACATTCCCGCTGTTATCATGTTCGTTCCCCCTGAATGCCCGTGATGAATATGCCTTAAGCATTTTCTCTCGTAATTCCCGCTTCTCTGAATATTGCATGAAAGGCACATAGCTCGGAAAGTGAAGCGTGAAGACCCATCCTTCCTTTTTCCTGGAAGCAGCTTCTGCGGCAGCGGCTTCGATGATGCCGGCCGGCAATCCTGCCAGGTCATCCTCACTGGTAATGTGCAGCTCCCATGAATTTGTTTCCTCAAGCACATTCTCTTCGAACCTGAGTGAAAGTTGTGCAAGCTCTTCAGATATTTCCCTGAACCTTTTTCTTTTGTCTTCAGGCAAACCGGCGCCTCCCAGTATGAAGTTCCTGTATTTTTTCTCAAGCAATATCATCTGTTCAGTCGTAAGCCCGGCTTCCTCTTTATTTTCGAATATTTTTGAAATTCGTTCGAAAAGCCTGGGATTTAACGTAATGTCATTGGAGAACCTTGCAAGCAGGGGGGAGACTTCGCGTGCAGCTTCCTGCAATGCCTTGCCCGTCTCTGCACTGTTCAGGTTGAAAAGGACAGAAGTGATACGCGAAAGCACCTGTCCTGCCGAGTCAAGCGCCGCAATTGTGTTTTCAAAATCAGGCAGGGCGCTGTTTTCAGCAATTGCATCGATCTCTTTTTCAGCCATGCTGAGCGCGTCCTTAATGGCAGGAACAAAATGCTCAGTTTTTATTTCGGCGAACGGGGGAGTGCCGAAAGGCGTATCCCAGTCTTTAAGTAATGGATTCATCAAAACAACTTTTTAATCATCATCTTCTTCTGCGGAGTTGCCGGCAAACCTATGGGGATATGGAGCATTTCCCTTGGCGGCAAACCATAAAATCCTGTTCAGGAGATCGTCATTTCCCGAGTCAACACCGTCGAACTCCGGGAGCATGCTCTTTTTGGCATAATAAAGCGCCTTTCCGGACAGGGTTGATAAGGGCGGATTGAGCTCATCAAGGGGGATTTTCGGTGATATAGCAGTATAATGTGTTGTATCGGCCTTTTCAGTGAAGCACTCTTTCATCGTGTTTGCAATTGCATCCTGGACATTCATCGGCTTCATTCCAAGTATCTGTTCTATGGTCCTCACCATTGAAACCTGCGTGTAATAATTATGGTTCAATGTCCCGAGCTTTGAATAAGGGCTAATGACAAGTGCGACTGTCCTGTATGCTGATACATGATCCCATCCGCTTTGTGAATCATCCTCCACGACGAATATCACCGTGTTCTGCCAGAAGCGGCTTTTTGTGAAAGCTTCGACTATCTTTCCAAGGGCATAATCGTTGTCAGCAACAAAAGCCCTTGGTGTCGGGTAGCCCGGTCTGGAACCGTTTGTATGGTCATCCGGCAGCGCGACAACCATGAGTTCAGGAAGCTGGTCTCCCTGCATGTTCTCATATTCATTCAGCTTTTTTATAAGGATGTCTGCCCTCATCACATCCGGAAACTTGTGATTTCCGAATGCCGGAAATTCCGGATCAAGAATATTTTTTACAGGTTCAATTGTTGTCTTGTTTGTATATTCTGTCTTTTTGCCTTCCCTGTAGTTACGGTAAACATCGGACCATGTAAGTTTTTCGTCCATTACAGGCGAACAGGCTTCACCATATATCCTCACCGATTTTCCATGCTTTATTGCATTGTCCCAGATGAAGCCTGTCGGTGAATATACAAGCGCGTCTTCCTGAACGTGCGGGTAGCTTCTGAACCAAGCTCTTACGTTTTTCTCAATATAATCAGTAACTATCCCGGCATCGGTCCATTGATGACCTTCGGCCGAGCATTTGCCTGATGCATGAAAATTATCGAGCAGCTGGTATTCCCCCGCAAGCTTATGAGTATTCGGCGTCACTTCTGCCCCGAAGATGCAAAGGCCAGGATCACCATCGCCCTGTTTCATGTCACCCAGTACCTGGTCGTATGTCCTGTTCTCCTTGATGATGTAGACGACATGTTTGAACAATGAAGGCTCACCAATACGTTCAGGAACGGGCAGCGGCCTGACCCCGGCACGCGGTTTCTCTGCAGACATTGCAGCCCTAGAAAGGTCGTTGAGCGCGGCAACGGTATCTGTATATTTCCTCAATTCCTTTTTGCCCGGTATTTTAATGGCCGATATGGACGCAAGCATATGATGCGCGTTGTATACCTTGTTGACCGTACCCGGATCAGTAAGTCCAAGCCTAACGCCTTCTGCTTCAAGATTGCAGATGTACAGATAGCCTTTATTGAGCACGCTCACAGCAGAAGGATAGGCTCCTGTTGGAATATATCCTTTGATCCTGCTGTTTTTGCCGCAGAGTGAGGAAGAAGCCTTTTTACCCAGCCTGATCACCGCTACCGAATTATCCATTCCATTGGCGACATAGAGTGTTTTACCATCCGGTGAAAGGCCAAGCCCGTCGGGTGAATCGCCGAAGAACGTGTTGATCTCAGGCTGCATTCTCATGCTGATCGTTTCGGAAACTTCATCCCGATCGGTCCTGATCACCGAAACATTGTCGCTGTTTGAGTTTGTGATATAGACGAATCTGCCGTCATTGCGCGAAATTATTTCATTTGGATGAAGACCGACGATTATTTCTTTCATCACTTTCCCTGTTGCTGGGTCGATCACAGCAACGCTTCCTTCGCGTGTTGCGCCGCCGGCCTCCTTGTTATCCACTCTTGCAGAGCCCCATGGTATGCCGGCAACTTCAGTATCTCCTTCTTCGGGGTGTCTTCCTGCCCAGTTCGTTACATAAAGCTTTCCTGCAGCCATAGTGATGCCGTATGGTGCAACGCCCGGGTCGGTGACCCATATCGTGTCACCTGTCTGAATGTTCTGCTTGATAATGCTGTTGTTGCCGTTCAGGGTAACATAAATTACCTCACCTGTTGATTCTCTTGAGATGCACATTCCGTTCGGAAGAGCCAGTTTGGCCCCGTTTACAGGCTTGTACCCGAATTTTTTCACTAAGCTTGCCTTCTGACCATCCCAGGAAGCAGACAGCACCCAGGAACTTGTTCCGCCTGCAGCGCTCCACCATACTTCACTTTTTCCGTTGCTTTCGTGCCAGGTTATCCCTGAGTAAGTATTCATTGCTGCCATCAGCGAAGGATCCTGTCTAAGCTTCAATGTGAATTTAATTGTATTGTCGCGCGTGTCTATAAACAGGATGCTGTAGCGTTCCTCAACTGCAAGCCACCTGCCGTCTGCGGACAAACGTGCATCCAGGGCATGGTTTTCGAGCGCTTCATCGCCGAAATAAATCTGACTGCCTGCAGGTTGTATCATCCTGTTCCATGGAAGAAGCACCTGTGCTTCAGAGACATTTGAAAGAATTAAGCAAATGAAGAATATAAATCCGTATCTTTTCATTTAAATGAAGTATTACAAAGCAATAACCTGAAGAGAATAAGTTTGTTTGAAAGTAATCCCGGGAATCCTTCCCCAAGCCCCTTCCCTTATAAGTAAAGGGAAGGGGTGCAGGTGACTTTTTTTTAAGGGGAGAGCCTGCCCCGCCTTAGCGGGGGGCAGGGTCGGGTTAAAAGAGAGATTAATATTTCTCAGAATGGAAGATCATCGATTTCAGTGATGTCCTGCGAGGCTTCTTCAAACCTCTGGGGAGAAGGGGCCTGCTGGCTGCCCTGTGATGGTGGTCTATCTGATGGTGATCTCTCTATTTTCCATGCATCGAGATTTGTGAAGTAATTCACTTTGCCGTCACGTTCCCACCTGTTTCCTTTTATATTGAAAACGACTTTCACTTCCTCATTCATGAACGATTCGTTGATTATGTCGCACCTGTCCTGTGTAAGCTGGAACTTGATGTAATCTATGAAAAGGCCTGCATTGCTGCCGGTCTCCTTTTTTTCGATCACGAATTCACGTTTCCTGAATTTTTCGCTTACCTGGTTCACAGGAGAGATTTCGATAACTTTTCCTGTAATTTCGAAAGGCATATTCTTATTGTTCTTCGTGAATAATTATTTTCTCGATTTTGTCACCCTGTTTTATTTTATCAATCACTTCAAGACCTTCGGTAACTTTTCCGAAGCATGTATGCTGCCGGTCAAGATGCTTGGTGTTGGTCCTGCTGTGGCAGATAAAAAACTGGGATCCTCCGGTATTCCGTCCTGCATGCGCCATCGAGAGCACACCACGGTCGTGATACTGGTTGCCGCCGTCCAGTTCGCACTTGATTGCGTAGCCGGGTCCTCCTGTGCCGACCCTTGGATCGCCGGGGTTCCTCGAATAAGGGCAGCCACCCTGGATGACAAAGTTAGGTATCACCCTGTGGAATGCCAGCCCATCGTAGAAACCTTCTTTAGAAAGCTTCACAAAGTTCTCGACCGTTCCGGGGGCATCTTCCTCGTAGAAGGAGACCTTCATTGTCCCTCTGGACGTCTGGATCTCTGCTGTTCTCATTATTTTACTATTTCGAGAAGCTCGACTTCGAATATCAGCGTGGAGTAGGGCTTGATAACATTCTCAACACCTTCTGCACCATAGCCGAGATTCTCGGGTATGCATAATTTGAATTTGGATCCGACAGGCATAAGCTGAAGAGCTTCTGACCATCCGGGGATAACACCCATGACGGGGAAGGTGACAGGTTCGTTCCTCTTGACAGATGAATCGAATTCAGTGCCGTCGATAAGAGTTCCTACATAATGAACCTTTACCTGGTCCTGG
>DATGWQ010000097.1:0-2500 GCA_035299385.1 Bacteroidales bacterium
CTCGAAAAAGAAGAGGTGGCGGATCTTGTAAGCTATATCAGGAAATTCAATATTGAAGTAATCCCCGAGCTTCCTTCACTCACCCATGCATATTACCTGCTTTGGGGACATAAGGAGCTCGCAGAGAACATGGCTCAGCCATATCCAGATACTTACTGTCCTCTGAAACCAGGAAGCTACGATCTGTACTTTGATGTTTTGGATGAATACCTTGATGTCATCAAACCGAAACTGGTGCATGTGGGGCATGACGAATGGAGAATGGAGAAAGATCTCTGTGAACTGTGCAAAGGCAAAGATTATGGTGAATTATATGCCATGGACATCACGAAAATTCACGATCACCTGGCAAAAAGGGGCATCAGAACTGCAATCTGGGGTGATCATTTGCTTGAATCAGTTACGGAGCACGAATTCCAGACATGGAAAAGTTCAGCCGGGTACCAATATAAGATTCCCGGGGCATTGCGACCCGAGCAGGTTCTTAAGCTCATACCGAAAGATATTCTCATCTTCAACTGGTTCTGGGATAACCCTGCAAACGACAGGCAGGTTTCTGATTTCGGATTCGAACAGGTTTATGGTAATTTCAGGGCAGATATAAAAGACTGGCAATCGCGTGCTGATATCAAAGGACTGCTTGGAGGGGCTCCTTCATCCTGGGCGGCGACGACAGAGAAGAATTTCGGTAAAGACCAGCTCACTGATTTTCTGGGCGCTTCAAATCTTCTCTGGTCCCATACATACATTCCGCCCGAGATGCTTGTGTACACTGTTGAATCCCTTGCCGGGGATGTTTATTATCATTTCCGCGGGAAAAAACTGCCCTCTGAAACAGGAGATTGCGTAACAACAACAAGGGAATTCAGTCCTCCCGTAAATAACATTCAGGTCAACAGTGACCCGAACAGCATAATTTTCCTGCATGCATGTGAACAGGAAGCAGCAAACCGAAAGGCTTACAGTATAATACATAATTTCGATGAAACATCGGAATTGCTTGGCTGGTATGAAATAGTTTACCAGGACGGGTACATTGAAACTGTCCCGCTGAGATACGGTCTCAACATACTCGACAGGGGATGGAGGCAGAGGATAGGGCTGATGTCACCGCCTAAAGCAAAAGCAAGCCAGAACCAGTATGCCTACCAGGCCAGGGCTGTTCGGTTTGAAAATGATGGCACCTTTTTTTCATATGAATGGCTGAACCCCAGACCCGGTATAATGATCAAAGAGATAAACGTGAAGCAGAAGGCAGGTGGAAACCCCATCCTTTTACGATCAGTCTCTTTTACGGAAAAGAAGCGTGCGGAAGAAGCCAAAGGGACGGAACGGTATTAGTAACGGGTAATCGGTAATCGGTAATCGGTAATTGGTAATCAGTAATCGGTAAACGGTAATCAGTAAGTAACCAGTAACCATTAACAAGCAACCTTGATCGAACATTGAACTTTGAACCTTAGCCTATGAACCTCAAATTTGCAAACAAACTTCTAATTCCGGCTGCTTTCATCATGATCACCGGATGCGGTAAAAATGCTCAAACACCTTCGGGAGAACAGAAGCAGGCAACCGCAGTAAATTCTGATTATCATCCCAGATACTGGCTTGAAGGCATTTATGCAAGAGAGGAGGGTGAAGCTAAAAAGAATGCAGGTGACGTTGAAGCTGCTGTTGCAAATGCAAAGCAGAAAGGATGGGATGGGGTCTACTTTTGGGGTGCTGACAGGGATGGAGATAAGATGAATTATTTTTTCAAATCTCCTTTCCTGGAGAAGCAGAGTTGGGCGGTTTTTAAAAATGACGGACTCTCGCCCTTAGTTACCGCAGCCCACAAGCAGGGTCTGGATGTGATCATCAATATCGAAGGAGTCAACCCTTATCACTGGCAGAAGAACCAGTGGACACCGGAGAATATTAAGGCAGTTGCTGAAGACCTTGCGGCGGACAGTGTGGATGGCGTTTTTGAAGAATGCTTCGAAGTAAAGCCGGAAGTGTTTAAATCATTGGCACAAAACTTAATAGCCAATAAAGTCAGGTACATCTCAGGTACCGATCCGATGCTATTCCGTGAGTCAAATTTCACGACTCTCTGGCCCGAGACGAGCATCGTCAATATCTATAATTATTATCTGAAAAGAGACAAGATATTCAACATTGCAACTCTCGCACAACACGGATCTCTGGGCTATGGCTGGGCAAAATACTGGGGAAAACCGACTTCGCTGATCTCACCTGCCAACCGGAACTGGGGCATTGCAGGGGATTATTCGCCTTCGATTATTCCTTATCTGTGCATGATCAGGGCACTGCAGTTCAGGCTCGATAACTTTATGATATGGGGTGGCCTTGATAAATTTGATCCGATCAGAACGCAGGAGTGGATAAGCGAATACGTAGGGAAACAGGAAACCGACAGGCCACTGATGGACATTATCGTTCTGCTTGACCAGAACACTCCCAACCAGATGTGGAACAGGTATTTCAATTCGGGCGACGC
>DATGWQ010000098.1:0-1993 GCA_035299385.1 Bacteroidales bacterium
AATGCTACGAAAATGAAACATGAAAGCGGATTTTCAGCAATGATATTTTCAATCATTGTGTTCTCCTTATTTCCGGCTAAAATTTCAGCCCAGCAGGGAATGGCTGCCACCATACCTGTTAAGGGGTATGTGGTGCTTGCCGGTGGCGATACGCTCACCGGGATGGTCAAATGGTCGCTCAAATATGTTGAAAATAATCCTGTCGAAATAAAGTTCACCGAACCCGGGGGGAAAGCAAGATTACTCAATGCCGGCGAGATAAAAGGATTCGGCAATATTATACCTGCATGGTCGGCTGATGATCCCGCCGACATTGATACCGGTTTCCAGCATTATGTCAGCGTGACGTCACTGAAAAAGAGCGTTCCGGTTTTCATGCACAGGATACTGGCGGGCAGAATGACGATTTACCAGAACAGGAGCAGCGCAAACCTGTCAGCGACGGTGAGTGTAGAGAGGACACGGATCGACGGCATCGGGTTTACCTGGGACCCCGGGGAAGGACTGACTATCGGCCCAACATACAGGACAGATTACAGGATAATAGAGTCAAGGAACCGTTATACCAGCTATTTTATAAGCAAGGGAAACAACCCTCTTATCAAAGTTGAGAAGGACAATTATGAGGAGAATTTCAACACCCTGTTCTCCGATTGCCCGGCAATAACGCAGGAGCTGGCTAAAAATCCTGATCTGGGCAAATTCAAAAACTTCATGGTCCTTGCCGAAGTTTATAACCGGATGTGCCCTTAGGCTATACTTCGCCCAGTGTCATTTATCATATTGTAAATGAATCTGTAATTAGCTTATCCCGGGGAAAATTATTATACTTTTGTCAAATGGCTCCGGTTAAACAAAAATCATACAGGCTGTGGACGTTAATGGTAACCCTGACACTTGTAACAATGGTGTTTTGCCTGGGCCTTATATATATCACTGTTCTGAAAAACAAGAAAGCTGATCTGAAAGCTCATTCGGTTAACCAGCGAAACATTATCAGCTTAATATATAAAGCAACCGGTGACAGAAAAAAAACGCTCATAGCCCTGCAAGAGTTCTTCACCAACGATCCGACATTCGGAAAAACAGGGGAGTATCTTATCGGAACGCTGGATCATGATACAATAAAATACCTCATCGATGTAAAGCACCCTCCCTCGAAAGGCTTTAACTCCATTCCTGTCAGCTCAGGTCTTGCCACACCAATGAGGAATGCCCTCTCGGGAATAACAGGGACAATGTTCGGGCATGATTATCGTGGCAAGCACGTCCTGGCTTATACGGCATACATTCCGGAACTTAATTGGGGGCTGGTGACCAAAATGGATCTGAAGGAAGTCTTAAGCCCTTTTTTAAAGGCGGGTTTGCTTGTTTTATTTGTGACACTGATACTGATCGTGATCGGCAGTAAAATTTTTAAAAGGGAATTCAGCCCGATATTTGAAAGCATTAAAATAAACGAAGAGAGGTTCAGGAACCTTTTCGAGTACTCCGCTGACCCGATCTGGGAAATCGATGCTTCAGGCATAAGGGAGTATTTTGACCGGCTCACATCGAGCGGCATCACTGACATATCAGCTTATCTCGAAAGCGATGATGAATGGGTAGGGCAACTGGTTTCAATGCTGAAGGTAATAAATGTCAACCACCGGAGCAGGATCGCCAAAGACAAAAACTTTAACAGGACAGATTTAACATTCCTGCTCAATTCCCTTAATCACAATACCATCGGTGCGATACGGAAAGTTTTCACGGGACTTTACAACGGCCATGACAGGATTGAAACTGAGATTGAATTCCTGGTTGAGGGAGAGCCGAGAAGTTATCTTGCCCATGTCTCTGTTCTTCCCGGGCATGAGAAATCGCTCGATGAGGTGATAACACTGTTCGTTGATATAACGACGCTGAAAGAGTACCAGGAGAAACTTCTGAGAAGCGAATCGATATTAAAAAAATCGCAGGAAATCGCCCATCTCGGAAGCTGGGAGCTCGA
>DATGWQ010000099.1:0-95595 GCA_035299385.1 Bacteroidales bacterium
TGCCCATAATTACCATTTTGCCGATGGTAAGCTTTTTGAAACGCTTCAGATCTTCAGGTATATTCCACAGAAGGTCATTGTTTCTGCCAATTCCCCAGTCATCAGAGACTGCAACTATTATTGAGATCATAAAATGAGTTAACTGATTTTCCTTAGTGTCCTTCATGATCAACCTTTGGGGAACAAAAGGTGTTTATACTATACCGCTATATCCCCCTTTATGTGAGGGTGAGCCTGGTAATTCTCCAGCTTAAAGTCTTCAAACCTGAAACTAAAAATATCCTTTACATCAGGATTGATCTTCATTTCAGGAAGCTTGTATGGTTCCCGTGTAAGCTGCAATTTTACCTGGTCGATATGATTCAGGTAAATATGGGCATCGCCAAGAGTATGTATGAATTCACCCGGCTTAAGATCACAGACCTGTGCCATCATCATTGTCAGCAGCGAATATGAGGCGATGTTAAAAGGCACGCCTATAAAAATGTCTGCGCTGCGCTGATACATCTGGCACGACAGCTTTCCATTGGCCACATAGAACTGAAAAAGAAGATGGCATGGCGGGAGGGCCATCCTGTCGAGTTCGCCCGGATTCCAGGCACTGACGACATGCCGTCGTGAATCAGGTGATTTCCTCACAGAGTCCATCACCATCCTGAGCTGGTCTATTTTCCGCCCGTCGCTGGCCGGCCACGACCTCCACTGACTGCCATATACTGGTCCAAGGTTTCCGTTTTCATCAGCCCACTCATCCCAGATGCTTACGCCGTTTTCTTTTAAGTACCGTATGTTTGTCTCCCCTGAGATAAACCACAGCAGTTCATGCAGAATTGACCTGAGATGCAGTTTTTTTGTAGTCAGCAGTGGAAAGCCTTCTCCGAGATTAAACCTCATCTGGTAGCCAAAAACGCTTATGGTTCCGGTGCCTGTCCTGTCATTTTTCCTTACACCGGTCTCCATCACATGATCGAGCAGGTCGAGATATTGTTTCATTATTATCCGTGTCTTATGGTCCGGGCGTTATCCTTGCTGCCCATCCTCCACCTGGAGCAAGATGGATCCTGTTGATAGCGCCTGATTTTATTCTTGTCCTGATTATTTTGTAATCGCCCGCATACCTGTCGGCATTTATTCCATCCTGAAATACTTCAATGTTGTAGCTGCCTTCCGGAAGGAAGCTGAAATCGACATCGATGTCTCTTTCTTTCCAGTCTGTCATGGCGCCTGCATACCATTCCTTTCCCGATCTTCTTGCAAGGAGTATGAAGTCCCCGACTTTCCCGTCGAGGCAAACTATATCATCCCAGACGACAGGTATATTCTTTATGAAGTCAGTTGTTTCCTGCTCTTTCATGTAATTCGAAGGACTGTCGGAAAGCATCTGCAGGGGGCTCTCGTAGATCACATACATTGCAACCTGGTGAGCCCTTGTTCCCAGGCTTGCAGGGCGTGTGAAATTGGCTGAAAAGTTTTGCCTGTCCATGTTCACCATTGCCCCGGGTGTATAATCCATCGAACCCGCAACCATTCTTGTGTATGCGATAGTGACGTCATGTTCAGGGTTGGCATCCCTGCTCCATTTGCTGTTCTCCATTCCTTTTACTCCTTCGCGCGTGAGCACATTGGGCCATGTCCTGCTCATGCCATCAGGTTTGTACGCACCGTGAAAGTCAACAAGCAGGTGTCGAGCTGCAGCTTTCATTGCTGTTTCCTGATAGAAATTCACAATCTTCTGATCATCCCTCTGCATGAAATCTATCTTAAGTCCCTTTACACCCCATTTTGCATAAAGGTCCATAGCTTCATCCATCTTGTCCCAGAGCGATTTCCAGACAACCCACAGGATCACTCCCACATTCTTGCTCTTCCCGTACTCGCAAAGTTCATGGACATTTATACCGGGGACTTCCTGCAATACATCGCCCAGCTTGTACCAGCCTTCGTCAAGGATGATATAATCCAGCCCGTTTGCAGCTGCAAAATCTATGTAATATTTATAGGTCTCATTGTTGATGCCTGCCCTGAAATCGACTCCGTAAACATTGTTGGCATTCCACCAGTCCCAGGCAACAAGCCCGGGTTTTATCCATGATGGATCCGCGATCTTGTTTTCCTTTGCCAGCCTGAATACGATGTCGTTGGAAAGCAGGTCGATATCTCTTGCATTTATGGCGAATACCCTCCACGGGTATGTCCGCGTCCCCTTCACTGTCGCGATATATCCCTTTGTACTTGTTACATACAGGTCACGGTCGCCTTTCAGCTGCTCGGCATCAGGGTACTTTGACCATATTCCTGAAATTCTGCCGGGTCCCTTGCCCGTGAGCCACATGCCGGGATAGTCTTCAATATCCGATTCGCTTAAAAGAATATTTACATTATTCACCCGGAAAAGAGTGGGCAGGCTTGCAAGGTGATCTTTTATAGTGTCGAGGGATGAATAGATGAATTTACGTTCATTGTGCGACATGAAGCTTTCCTCTTCCGGGAACCATGAAACGGAACCTTCCGGAAAGTCGAGCTCGGCAATTTCATTCCTGATTGTAAGATCATCCTTCAGGCTTGTCTCGAATCTGTAAGCAATACCGTCATTGTAAGCACGGAACTGCACGCCGAAACCCGAACGGAATTGAAGCTCAAGCACATTGCAATTGTCAGGAATGACAGATCTCTTATAGGGTACAACAGGCTTGATTGTTTCATTTATCGTGGATACATCGGCCTTTTTTATCTTCTCATTCTCGCCGAGAATGTTGCCGCTTTTCAGCTCCAGCCCGATCTTTGTCGATTTAAGGAGTAATTCATTGCCGTAAGAAGCGGTCCATTTAATGTCAGGACCGACACTTACCGTAATGGCAATCTTTCCATCGGGGGACGAAACTGAATAATCTTTGGCAGATAAAGATGCACAACTTATCATAAGCAGTGCAGGCAATAAGAATTTCTTCATACAGGGTTATGGTTAAAACAGGGTAAATTTAAGAGAAAAAAATCAGGGTGGACGGTAAGGTTATCCTTTCTTTTTCTTTTTCCTGCGGTCGAGCTCGTCCCTTACCGCGGCGGCTCTCTCATAATCTTCTGACCTGACTGATTCATCGATAATTTTTATGAGCTCATCATCCGTATAGCTGTCATATTTATTGCCCGGCTGACCCGGGACTTCTTCCTCTGCCTGCTGGGTTATGTCAGTATCAGTGGGATTTATGGTTATTCCTGCTTTGTCAAGGATCTCCTCTGTAATGAAAATGGGACAGCCAAAACGCAATGCGAGGGCA
Source organism: Bacteroidales bacterium (assembly GCA_035299385.1). Lineage (GTDB taxonomy): Bacteria > Bacteroidota > Bacteroidia > Bacteroidales > VadinHA17 > LD21. The sequence goes on from DATGWQ010000099.1 coordinate 3,276, forward strand.
ACAGCATCAGACGTTCTGCTGTCGATAGAATATTCTTTTTCACCGTTGTTGCAGACCAGTTTCGAAAAGAAAACTCCTTCCTCAAGCTTGTAGATCATAACCTCTGTAACATATATTCCGAATTCATCTGCAAATTTTTTGAAGAGATCGTGTGTAAGCGGCCTGGGAGGGTCGAGGTTTTCAAGTTTGATGACAATAGCCTGTGCTTCAAAACCGCCGATTATTATTGGGATTCTCCTGTCACCATTTTCCTCCAGAAGAATTAAAGCATAGGCACCCGATTGAGTCTGACTATACGAAATACCCATAACCTTAAGCTTCACTCTCTTCATAACAGCATTTTACGTTTAATGTATGGTTATCAGGTCTATTACTGGTCAAAGATAGGGATTATTAGAGGTAACACCTTGATCAGCCATATTGTTTTTTATCAACAAACTATTTTTTCAAGTGTCATATTATTAACAATTTGGGTATAAAAAACCCTTATCCAACCCTTTGTGCATACCTTTGAGCCCTTTGGTTAAATCCTTTTTTACCACGAAGGACACAAAGGCTAACACTAAGGAACACCAAGGAAAATCCATCAATTTTCTGATTCCAGGGACAGCATTCATCTTCCTGCTTACATAATCATCCATATATTTGCAAATAACTTATTTTTTATATCTTTGCAGTCCGAAATTGAAAATAAATCCGTTGAGGCAGGAGAAAAGAGGCATGTAATATGCCCGCCCCGCGGAGAAACTTAATAAACAGAAGATGTACGCAATAGTTGAAATTGCCGGTCAGCAGTTCAAGGTAGAAGCAGGCAAAAAGATTTTCGTTCACCGCCTCGACGCTGAAGGAGGCAAAGAACTCGATTTCGACAGGGTTCTTTTAGTGGACGACGATGGAAAGATAACAGTCGGAACACCGACAGTTGGTGGAGTTACAGTTCAGGGTAAGATCCTCGATCATGTGCGCGGCGACAAAGTGATCGTTTTCAAGAAGAAAAGGAAAAAAGGTTACCGGGTTAAAAATGGACATCGCCAGGACCTGACCCAGGTTGAGATCCTAAGCATTGGCGGAAAATCGCATGCAAGGAAGACAAAAAAGGCAGCAGCCCAGGAAGCAGCGCCTGAAACTGCAGCAGCCGAAGCATCAGTTGAAGCTCCGAAGGAAAAGAAACCGAGGAAACCTGCAGCTCACAAGTCAAACAACGAAAAAGAATAATTAAAACAAGAAATACTATTAGCCATGGCACACAAGAAAGGAGCAGGCAGTTCACGTAATGGACGCGATTCCCAAAGTAAAAGACTGGGCGTCAAATTATTCGGCGGTCAGGAAGCCAAAGCAGGTGCGATTATAGTACGCCAGAGAGGAACCAGGCATAATCCTGGTCTCAATGTCGGAATGGGTAAAGATCATACCCTCTTTGCACTGACAGAAGGTGAGGTCGTATTCTCAAAGAAAAAAGACAATAAAACCTACGTGTCTGTCAAACCCGCTGGCGAAGAATAAGCCGGAAGACCAAGGATTTATTCCCTCAACAGGAATAAATAGCAGGATTTTTAATAAATTTACAGCAGGCCTTGGAGCCTGCTTTTTTATTTAATCATTTTTCTTTTGTATGCTCACTATCAATCTCATCAGGGAGAAAAAAGATTTCGTAACTGAACGTCTGAAAGTAAAGAATTTTGATGCGTTTCAGATTATAGAAAAGATTCTTGACCTCGACACTTCACGCCGCAACATCCAGTCAAAAGCAAATGCACTGGAGGCTGAAATGAACCGTATCTCCAGGGAGATCGGCAGCCTCATGAAATCAGGCAAAAAAGAGGAGGCTGAAGCTGCAAAGGCAAAGACGTATTCACTCAAGGAAGAAATTAAGAACCTCCTCGATAAGCTTGGACCCATAGACGCGGACCTCAGGACTGAAATTGTAAAGCTGCCGAACCTGCCCCATGAATCCGTTCCTCGCGGCCGCACTGCAGAAGACAATGAAGTTGTGAGGCAGGGTGGCATAATTCCCGGTCTGACAGCAGATGCCTTGCCTCACTGGGACCTGATAAAAAAATACAACATCATCGATTTTGAACTCGGCATAAAGCTGACTGGCGCCGGCTTCCCGGTTTATCTCGGCAAAGGTGCAAAACTTGAACGCTCACTCATAAGCTTCTTCCTGGATGAAGGGGAGAAAGCAGGCTTCACGGAGGTGATGCCGCCAATCGTAGTAAACGAGGATTCAGGTTTCGGCACCGGACAGCTCCCCGACAAGGAAGGACAGATGTATCACACCGAACTCGATAATTTCTACCTGATCCCTACGGCAGAGGTGCCCGTTACCAATATCTACAGGGATGTGATACTAAATGGCTCTGATCTTCCAATAAGGAATGTTGCATACACTCCGTGCTTCAGGAGAGAGGCTGGGTCCTGGGGAGCACACGTGAGGGGTCTTAACCGCCTGCACCAGTTCGACAAGGTTGAGATTGTCCAGATAGCTCATCCTGATCATTCTTATGAGGCTCTCGGGCAAATGGTCAGCCATGTTGAAGGCCTTGTGAAAAAACTTGAGCTTCCCTACAGGATCCTGAGGCTTTGTGGTGGCGACATGTCATTCACTTCTGCACTCACCTATGACTTTGAAGTCTGGTCCGCAGCCCAGAAGAGATGGCTTGAAGTAAGCTCTGTATCCAATTTCGAATCTTTCCAGGCAAACAGGCTAAAATGCAGGTTCAGGGATAAGGGAGACAAGCAGACAAGACTCGTTCATACACTGAATGGCAGCGCCCTTGCTTTGCCCAGGATCGTTGCAGCGATACTCGAGAACAATCAGACACCTGATGGGATAAAGGTCCCGGCAGCGCTTGTCAAATATACCGGGTTTGAAATGATCAACTGACACGATTGCCTGCACGGAGAGCATATATTTTCGCATTGCTGGCAATCCTTTTCTGGGCCACTGTTCCGACAGCTTTCAAAATAAGCCTGCAGGAGATAAGCATTCTGCAGATGCTTACGATTGCTTCCCTTACTTCAGCACTGGCATTATTCTTAGCTGCTGCCCTCACGGGCAAGCTGCACCTCGTTATACAATCCACACGGCGCGAGCTTTTCTATTCGGCTCTCCTGGGATTAATAAATCCATTCATATATTATATAATACTCCTCAGGGCTTATTCGCTCCTGCCGGCGCAGGTAGCCCAGCCGCTCAACATGATCTGGCCGATAATACTCGTATTCCTGTCCGTACCCCTGCTCAAACAAAGCATTCCTCTCAAAAGCTTTCTCGCCTTGTTCATCAGCTTCGCAGGAGTATATATAATTTCTTCACAGGGCAACCCTCTTCACCCTGGCAAATCTGATCCTGAAGGCGTGATGCTCGCAACAGGGAGCTCGGTTTTCTGGGCATTTTATTTTATCCTTAACGTGAAAGACAAAAGGGACGAATCAGTAAAACTGTTCCTGAATTTTCTTTTTGGCTCGGTATTCTTCCTTATAACGGTGGCATTGACAGGCCAGTGGAAGCTCCCACTTTCACAAAAAGGAATTATTGCTTCAGTTTATATAGGTCTCTTCGAAATGGGAATAACTTTTCTTCTGTGGCTGAAAGCTCTGCAACTCGCTCCGTCCACCGACAAAGTGAGCAACCTGGTTTACATAGCACCTTTTCTTTCGCTTGTCTTTGTATATTTTATTTTGAACGAGCACGTTTATTTTACAACTGCGGCAGGGTTATTGCTCATAATTTGTGGAATAATAATACAGAACCGTAAACAAACATCACAATAAACAGTTATATTGATTGACTTATTTTCCAGATATCTATATGAAAAATTTAACATTTCTCTTTCTGACAATACTGCTTGTATTTGCCTATTCATGTAAAAAAGATAATAACAATCCCGCTCCGCCTCCGGCTCAGAAGACAACTGCCGAGATGGGGCGCGACACCCTTTATGAGGTGATGCAGGAGCTTTACCTCTGGTATAAGGAGATGCCACAGGTTAAAAAAGATGATTACAGCGATCCATATAAGCTCCTTGAAGCAATGCGCTACAAGCCCACTGACCGGTGGAGCTTTGTGGCCGATTATAAAGAATACCATGCCGAGTTCCAGGGTAATTTCGTGGGGCATGGGTTCAGGCTGGGCCTTGATAACGGAGGCAAGGTCAGGATTGCAATGATTTACAATAATTCTCCCCTGTATGCACAGGGTGTAAGAAGGGGATGGATTGTGAAGACCATCAACAACTATAACATGGCTCAGATTTTTGCCAGCAATGACGGAGCAGCCTATAATACCGCCATTGGTCCTTCGACTGCAGGAGTGACAAACAATTTTGTCTTTACAAAACCCGACGGACAGGATGTAACCATATCATCAACAAAAGCAGCTTTCAATACAAATTCTGTGCTGACTTACGACACTCTTCACCTTAAGACCGGTGTTACGGGACATCTTGTTCTTGAAGGATTTATCGACCCGACACAGCAGGAGCTTGAAACAGCTTTCACATTCTTCAAGGCAAACAACATCAAGGACCTTATTCTCGATTTGAGATATAATCCGGGCGGTTATGTTAACACTGCCCAGAACCTTGCAAGTTATATCGGAGGAAACAAGCTGGCAGGCAAGCCAATGGCAACTGTTCAGCACAACGACAAGCTTACACAGTACAATTCGACAATGCCTTTCAAAACAACGAATTTCTCCCTGGAACTGCCACGGCTTGTGGTTATAACGAGCCGCGGAACTGCTTCCGCGAGCGAATTCGTAATTAATGGTCTCAGGCCGCACATCAATGTTGTTATGGTGGGAGATACGACATACGGCAAACCCGTTGGTTTCTATGCAATCGATGCCCTTCAGACATACACATTCGCACCGATGGCATTCAAGATAGTCAACTCACTCGGCCAGGGCGATTATTATTATGGCATGCCCCCGAACAAGCTCGTCATTGATGATATAACACACGATTTCAGCGACAGGCAGGAAGCTGATCTTAAAGAAGCAATTCATTATCTCGAGACAGGAGCCTTTACCGCAAGGAAGAGCAGTGAGGCAATGATCAAAAATGGTCCTCAGTTCTCAGAGAAGCCCGAATGGATGAAGAACATGGTTATTGACGGATTGCCGCCCAGATCGAAATAATATTACAGGGGGCACAAAATATTGTGCCCCCTACATATTTCAACTATCTTTATCCGGAGAAGATAACACCTGACCTTGAAAACTCCAGCTAAAGACCGCATTATACTTGGTATAGACCCCGGTACAAACATAACGGGTTACGGTGTGATCCGTTGTTGCGGTAATGTGCCCGAATTACTTGCAATAGGATCCATCGATTTGTCAAAAAACGATGATCATTATCTCAGGCTGAAGCACATTTTTGAAAGAACTGCAGGGATAATTGATGAATATCATCCGGATGAGCTGGCTATTGAAGCGCCTTTTTACGGCAAGAATGTTCAGTCTATGCTCAAGCTCGGAAGAGCTCAGGGGGCTGCTATAGCTGCTGCACTTTCACGGTCGATCCCTATATTTGAATATGCCCCGAGGAAGATCAAGATGTCCATAACAGGACAGGGAGCCGCATCCAAAGAGCAGGTTGCCTCAATGCTTATGAACATACTCAAATTTACGGCAAAAGATTTGCGACTCGATGCAACAGACGGGCTGGCAGCTGCACTTTGTCACTTTTACCAGACCAATGCACCGCTTAGCCGCAAAAGCTTCAACAGCTGGAAAGATTTCATGAATAAAAATCCCGGGAGGGTTAAGCAGAACTGACACTGACTTACATCACTGCACAGGCAAGAGCGGCAACGCTTACTTTTACTCCTTCATATTTAAGCAATTCGTTGGCACACGACTCTATTGTCGAACCTGTTGTGATAACATCATCAACAAGCAGTATGTGCTTTCCTGTTATTCTCTCCGGCTGAACAACAATGAATATTCCTTCAACATTGGTCCATCTCTCGTATCTCGACCGCTTTGTCTGGGTTTTGCTTTTCACCGACCGTACAAGTATTTTATCATCGACCCCGAGCTCTGTGGCTTCAGCGATCCCTTCAGCTATAATGCTGCTCTGGTTGTATCCCCTCTCCCTCTCTCTTGCTGGATGAAGCGGAACCGGTATGATGAGATCCATTCCGTTTGTGAATCCCGACTCTTTGAGGGCAAAGCCGTAGATCCTGCCCAGCTCGGTTCCGGCTTCCTTTATTCCCCTGTACTTAAGATTATGTATCAGGGCCCTTATCCTGCTTCCCCGGTTATAATATGAAAATGCAGCCGCCCTGGTTATCAGGCATCTGCCCCAGAATAGCCGGGCAACAGGATTATCGGGTTCAGTATGGTAAGAAGTCCTTGGAATCTGCACATGGCAGTCTGTGCAGATCACTTTTTCATTCCTCATGAGGTGGTTCCCGCAGCCATAGCATATACGGGGAAAAAGCAGACTGGCAAAATCATCAAGGATGTCGAGGAGCCGTTTCATAGAGCTATCTACACACTGCCCGGCCTGGTAATTTATCGTTTATCTTACTCTCTTGCTGATATTTGCAGCAATTTCTTTAAATTCTTCAGGAGAGAATTTCAGCTTCGGATTTTTGAAGTTTACGTCATTCATTTCGTCCATGGGAACAAGATGGATATGCGCATGGGGAACCTCAAGGCCGAGAACTGCGATGGCTACCCTGTTGCACGGATAGGCTTCCTTTATTGCGCTGGCAACGCTTTTTGAAAAAAGGATCATTCCGGAGAGCATCTTATCCTCCATGTCAAAGATGTAGTCGATTTCCTTTTTCGGGACAACCAGTGTATGACCTTTCTTCAGAGGGTTAATATCGAGGAACGCAAAATAATTATCATCTTCCGCGATTTTATAACATGGAATTTCCCCATTGATGATCCTGGTGAAAATGCTTGCCATGGTAACTGGTATTTTATAAAGAAATTGAAACGATCTCGAAAGGTATAACCCCTGAGGGAACTTTGATCTCAACCCTTTCGCCGACTTTTTTACCGATGAGCCCCTGGGCAATTGGTGAATTTACAGCTATTTTCCCCATCTTAAAGTTTGCCTCGCTTTCAGGAACAAGCTGGTACTCCATTATGGCATTGTTCGAACGGTTCCGTATCTTAACCCTGCTTAGTATCCTTACTGTGAGGGTATCTATTTTGGACTCATCGATAACCCTCGAACGGGCCACCATGTCTTCCAGTTTGCTGATCTTGAGTTCAAGCATGCCCTGGGCTTCCTTGGCAGCGGCATATTCCGCATTTTCGCTCAGGTCACCCTTATCACGGGCTTCCGAAAGCTGCCGGGAAATCAAAGGCCTCTCAACATTCCGGAGATTATCCAGATCGTCTTTCATCTTCTGCAGACCTTCCTGTGTAACGTAATTCACCTCGGGCATACTGTGTAAATAGTAAAAAAAAACAGAAGAATTCCGGTTGTACGGAACTCTTCATGCAAAGCAAAATTATGTAATAACAATCAATTATACAAGAAAAAGCATAAAAATTTCTGAATCACCCCGATAGCCCACATCTTACACTTGATTCCAAACTTCTCACACCTCACGCCTCACACCTAATTATACTTCCTGCCTGCCTTCTTTGTTGCCTGGTGTGCTTTCCTTGACTTGATTTTTTCACGGGTCTTCCGGTCTGCATCGTTCTGCTTCATCCTGGCTTTCACATCATCTGACTGGATTTCGAATGTATGTTTACGCGATTTCTTTACAAACTTGTCGTAATCACGGTCCTGCTTTTCCTGTTTCTTTTGCTGCGTTTTCTTTGCACGGCGCACACCTGGTGCTTCTTTCATCTTTACTGCTTTCCTGTTCGGACCCGACATGCCTCTTTCCACTTTCCTGGTAGAGGTCCGGCTGAAAAGAGCAGTTTTGCATGAGCCAAGAAGAAAAACCGGTATAAGGAGCAACAGAAAATATTTTCGGAGATGTAAATTATTCATTATCAATAAGTATAATTTTAACAGAACTGTTACGTTTTATCTTTTAACGGTTATATTTACTTTTGTAGTATATATATTAAAATTAATGCGCAATTCAAAAATAAACCTTTTTCTGATTACCGGGATACTTTCGATTTTCACTTTATCATGCAGCAAAAAGAATGATGTCATTCCTGATGTTGTGGTCGATTTTACAATCGATATACTCGATCCGCGGTTTGTGCAGATGAATGCGATCGGGGGAAGCATCACTGTAAATACTTCAACAAACAATGAAAGATATGCTGCAGGTTATATGGGAAGCGGGATCATAGTAGCGAGGGGCGCTGATGAATTTTTTGCATATGACCGCACCTGTCCTCACGATTATGCACTTGATAAGTCAGCCGTAGCCGTGAATATCGATCCTAACGGCTTTGCAAAAGCAGTGTGCCCAAAATGCAAAACTGTATACGAGCTGATCTCCTTCGGCACCCCCTCTTCCGGTGCCGGTCGTTACCCGCTTAAGAACTACAAGGTATTCTTTGACGGAAGATACGTGAGGGTCTGGAATGAATGATAATTTCCGGAGACGAAGGAACACAAAGGCGGAGTTGGTGAGGTCCTAATACCTGTAATGCTCCGGCTTGAACGGCCCTTTATCGGACACACCGATGTAATCTGCCTGGTCCTTCGAAAGTTTTGTCAGCTTCACTCCCAGCTGATCGAGATGAAGCCTTGCGACTTCCTCATCGAGATACTTGGGGAGCCTGTAAACGCCAATATCGTATTTCTTTGTCCAGAGGTCGATTTGTGCGAGCGTCTGGTTGCTGAATGAATTGCTCATTACAAATGAAGGGTGACCTGTGGCACATCCGAGGTTCACAAGACGTCCCTCTGCAAGAATGAAAATTTCGCGTCCGTCGGGGAATTGATACTTGTCAACCTGTGGCTTGATATTGATCAGCTTTATTCCGGACATCGTATTCAGCCTGTCCATCTGGATCTCATTGTCAAAGTGTCCTATGTTGCAAACAATTGCCTGGTCCTTCATCCGCTTCATGTGCTCGAGCGTGATTATATCCCTGTTTCCTGTTGCGGTGACGAATATATTTCCCTCATCAAGTGCATCTTCAACCGTCTTCACTTCAAAGCCTTCCATAGCAGCCTGCAATGCGCATATGGGATCGATCTCTGTGATGACGACCCTTGCCCCGTATGACCTCATCGATTTGGCACATCCTTTTCCAACATCGCCATATCCGCAGACAACAACCACTTTACCTGCAATCATTACATCAGTAGCTCTCTTTATCCCATCAGCAAGGGATTCCCTGCATCCATAAAGATTATCGAACTTGGATTTGGTAACAGAGTCGTTAACATTTATTGCCGGCACAAGCAATTCGCCGTTTTCCATCATCTGGTACAACCTGTGTACGCCGGTAGTGGTTTCTTCGGAAATACCTTTGAGATCCTTCACTACATTATTCCATTTCCCGGGCTGTTCTGAAAGAATCCTCCTGAGTGTGTCGAGAATTATGCCTTCTTCTTTGCTGGAAGGTGCTTTATCGAGAATTCCGGGCTGCTTTTCCGCTTTGTACCCCAGGTGAACCAATAATGAAGCATCACCGCCGTCATCAACAATAAGGCTCGGGCCTTTGCCACCAGGGAATGAAAGAGCCTGCGCGGTGCACCACCAGTATTCTTCCAGTGTTTCCCCTTTCCAGGCAAATACGGGTATTCCCTTTGCAGCAATGGCAGCTGCTGCATGGTCCTGGGTCGAGAAAATATTGCAGCTTGCCCATCTCACATCCGCACCCAGCTCAGCCAGTGTTTCGATAAGAACAGCAGTCTGGATGGTCATATGAAGCGAGCCGGTTATCCTTGCTCCTTTCAGGGGCTTGCTTTCCGAATATTTTTTTCTGATTGCGAGCAGTCCGGGCATTTCCTTCTCTGCTATTTCAATCTCTTTCCTGCCGAAAGCGGCAAGAGAAATGTCTTTTACTTTGTACTGCTTCGTGTCGGCTGTGATTTCCATTTTCTGATTTTTAGTCTGCAAATATATTAAAATTTATCCAACTGTCGGATTGTTTCAAGACGATCGGCTTCCATCTGGTCTGCAAGCTGTTGCATGTCACTGAACTTCTTTTCGTCCCTGAGCCTTTTCCTGAAAATTACAGTCAGCTTTTGGCCATAAATATCTTTATCGAAATCGAGGATGTGCACCTCGATGCTCCTTTGACGGTTCCCGGGATTTATAGTTGGATTTGTTCCAATGCTGAGCATGCCCATGTACCGCGCTTCATCTGCAATAACTTCAACAGCATAGACGCCATTCCCGGGAATAAGCTTGTGCGAATCCCCGGGTTTGATGTTGGCAGTAGGGAATCCAAGCACACGGCCCAGCTTCCTGCCGGCCATGACTTCACCCGAAAGGGTATAATTGTATGCCAGCAGGCTATTCGCGTGGTCAATATCACCCTCAAGCAAGGCATTCCTTATCATTGAGGAGCTGACAGGCCGGCTGCCTTCGAAAACACCGTCTGATTGTGTTACGATCATTCCGTCGAGACCGGTACAATTCTTTATGGTGTTGAAATCGCCCTCACCATCCTTTCCAATCCTGTGATCATAGCCAAAAACAAGATGCCTTGCCCCTACCTGATCCTTCAGCACTTTTCTTACAAAGTCACAGGCTGAGGTGCTGCTGAATTCATGATTGAAATCCAGGATAATCATGTGTTCGACTCCAAGGTCTTCAATTAGGGAAATCTTCTCTTCTATTGTTGTAAGAAGCTGCAATGAAGCCGGTCCCAGGACATTCCTGGGATGCTGTTTGAAGGTTACCACTACCGAGGGCCCGTTTTCCTGCCTGGATGCATTGATCACATTATCGATAAGGGCACGATGGCCTTTGTGCACCCCGTCGAAAACACCCACTGTCACCACTGAACCTGTGAGATTGAGTTTCCTATGGCCCCTGTGTATTTCCATGCTATAATCAGTGTCTGCAAAATTAACAAAGCACTCCGAAAGCGAACCTTTTTGACAGGGATTTTGTAACTTTATATATTATTTAATATCAATGACTCCTGCTCCCTTCTACACTCTCGATCCCTGGCTTGATCCTTTCAGAAAAACAATCGATGAGCGGATTGCAGGATGCATTGCTAAGGAAACCCGCCTGACCGGAAATGGTTCGCTGACCGATTTCGCAATGGGGCATCATTATTACGGGCTTCACCGCACTTATGAAGGCTGGGTTTCCCGTGAATGGGCACCAAATGCAACAAAAATCTGTATAACCGGTGACTTCAGCGACTGGAAGGACCAGGACAATTACTCGATGAGCAGGATCAATTCAAATGGTGACTGGGAGATCAGGCTGCCGTATGACCTTCTTCATCATGGCGACCTTTTCAAATTATCTGTCCACTGGAACGGAGGCAAGGGAGAAAGGATCCCTTCTTATGCAGAGCGGGTGGTACAGGATGAAGGCACAAAAATATTCAGTGCCCAGGTCTGGGATCCCCCTGAGAAGTATTCATGGAAAATAAATGATTTCAAGCCTTCATTCGGCTCCCCGGTCATCTATGAAGCCCATGTCGGCATGGCAACCGAGGAATGGAGGATGGGAACATACAGGGAATTCAGCGAGAAAGTTATTCCAAGAGTTGCAGCAGCCGGTTACAATACCATCCAGCTGATGGCAATACAGGAGCATCCGTTTTATGGATCGTTCGGTTATCATGTTTCAAATTTTTTTGCCGCTTCATCACGCTTCGGCACACCGGAGGAACTGAAGGAGCTTATTGACATAGCCCACTCCAACGGGCTTATGGTCATTATGGACCTTGTGCATTCCCATTCAGTAAAAAATGTAAATGAAGGTCTGGGCTTATTCGACGGTTCGATGGGCCAGTACTTTCACACTAACGAAAGAAGGTATCACAGGGCCTGGGATTCGCTTTGTTTCGATTACGGCAAGGACAATGTCATTCATTTCCTTCTTTCAAATTGCCGCTACTGGCTCGAAGAATATAAGTTCGACGGATTCAGGTTTGACGGAGTGACAAGCATGATCTATTATGATCACGGGCTGGAAAAGAACTTCACAACATACGGGGAATACTTCGACGGGAACCAGGATACCGATGCACTGGCTTATCTGTACCTTGCAAATAAAACGATCCACCAGTTCAGGCCGCATGCAATAACAGTTGCAGAGGAAATGAGTGGCATGCCCGGGCTTGTTTCACCAACTGACAGGAAAGGCTATGGGTTCGATTTCAGGCTTTCCATGGGTGTTCCCGATTACTGGATAAAACTGGTAAAGGATACACCCGATGAGAACTGGGATATGGGAAAGCTGATGCATGAGCTGACGCAGCACCGTCCTGAAGAAAAGATCATTTCGTATTGTGAATCGCACGATCAAGCGCTTGTTGGTGATAAGACATTGATTTTCAGGATGCTCGATGCAGAAATGTACACCGGGATGCATAAGTCTGCACATACCTTCAGCATCGACAGGGGTATTTCACTGCATAAGATGATCAGGCTGATAACTTTTGGAACGTCAGGCGGCGGGTACCTGAACTTCATGGGAAATGAGTTCGGCCACCCGGAGTGGATCGATTTCCCGAGGGAGGGGAATAACTGGAGCTTCAAATATGCCCGAAGGCAATGGCACCTGGCAGACGACCGCGAACTGAAATACTTTTACCTTGCAGAATTTGACAGGGGAATGGTGAATCTTCAGAAAAATTACAGGATACTCGACAATCCCTGGATTGACAGGATCTACGAAAACAGTGGGGACAAAGTGATCGCTTTCACAAGAGGTGACCTGCTTTTTGTTTTCAACTTTAATCCCGTTGCATCATTCACTGATTACGGGATCCCTGTCCAGGGAAGGTTCAGGGTAGTGCTCGACTCGGATGATCCGGGTTTCGGAGGCTTCGACAGGATAGACAGGAACAGGTTATATCTTTCTATGAGAAAGGCTGAAAGAAACATTATTAACGCACCATTGTACCTGTTTCTGTATCTGCCTTCCCGCACCGGGATTGTCTTCAAAAGAGAACCGGTAAGAAGAGCTACGGAGATTTAACAAAAAGGTTGGCTTTCAATCTATCCACCTCAGCAGGTAGAAATCCTGCCTGTGCGGAAGATCCTTGTGTTTTGGATAGATCCTTATGCCATAGAAGAACGAGCCGGCTTTTTCAGGAACGAGCCTCGCCCTGTAAAGGCATTTCCCGCCCTTGCAGCTCACCATACGGAATTCCTCGCTGTCTACAAATTCATGCTGACCGCGTTTGCCCATCCTCGTTATGATGAATTCCACACCGACGTTTTCCTTTGGTATGTTCTTGATATCCAGAACTATCTCAGCCTTATAATCATGGCCCGACCTGTATACATTTTCCGAGGCTTTCTCAAAGCTGTACCTGATCACATCGATATTGTCCCAGTTTTCCCTCATCGTCTGTTTCCAGGCGGCAAGCTCCTTGGCCTTTGCAAAATCTTCGGCTGTCAGATCTTTATGCCTTGCGCTCAGCTTATTGTAATACTTCTCATAGTAGTCGTCAATCTGCCGTTTCATTGTGAATTCCGGTGCAATCTTCACCATTGTGTTTTTCACGAGGCTGACCCATTCCACCGGTATGCCTGAATCATCGAATGAATAATAGGCAGGGACGATCTCATATTCCAGCATGTTGTAGATTGTTTCCGCATCGATGTCATCCTGCAGATCCTGGTTCTCAAAAGTTCTCTTTTTCGGCAGAGCCCAGCCCGCAAATGCCCTGTAGCCCTCGACCCACCAGCCGTCGAGCACGCTGAAATGGATGGTTCCGTTCATTACCGCTTTTTCGCCGCTCGTACCGGAAGCCTCCAGTGGCCTTGTCGGTGTATTGAGCCATATGTCAACGCCACGGGTCAGGTATTTTGCCAGTTCGATATCGTAGTTTTCAAGAAATATCACCTTGCCGGCGAACTGAGGCATCTGCGACACCTCGAAAATCCTCCTGATGAGATCCTTCCCTCCGCCGTCATTCGGATGGGCCTTCCCTGCATAGATGAACTGTACAGGCTTTTCAGGGTTGTTTACGATCCTCGAAAGCCGGTCAAGGTCACGGAACAGGAGGTATGCACGCTTATAAGTTGCAAATCTCCGCGCAAACCCTATGGTCAGGGCTTTTTCGTCGAGGTGGCTGCTGATATTGAGCAGCGTCCTCGGACTGACATGCTTGTCGATCATATCAGTCTGGATCCTTTTCCTGATGTTTGTGAAGAGGTTGTGTTTCAGTCCTTTCTTTATGTCATATATGCGCCTGTCGTCAATTGTATAAAGCTTTTCCCAGAGTGTCCTGTCAGTCTGGTCAAAATTCAAGTCGCCGGTAAGCTCCTTATAAACCTCCCTCCACTCGGGAGCGGTCCAGGTAGGATGATGCACGCCGTTTGTGACATACCCGATGAAAAGCTCTTCCCTGAGATACCCGGGCCAGAGCTTGTTGAACATTCCCTGGCTGACCTGTCCGTGAAGTTTGCTCACACCGTTTACTTCCTGCGACATTCTGGTTGCCAGGTAGCTCATATTGAATTTCTTGTCAGCGTCTCCCTCGCATTGTCCGAGTGCCATAAGCTCATTCCAGCTGATTGAAAGCCTGCTGTGGTAATGTGAAATATACTTGCGGAGCAGATCTTCATCAAAAGCATCGTGTCCTGCGGGGACAGGAGTATGTGTGGTGAAGAGAGTAGAGGCCCTTATCGCCTCGAGCGCCTGGTTGAACGTGAGATGATTATCGTTGATGAGTATCCGGAGCCTTTCAAGGCTTATGAATGCAGAATGGCCTTCATTGCTGTGGTAAACATCGGGGTGTATGCCCATAGCTTCGAGGGCCCTTATCCCGCCTATGCCAAGTACAAGCTCCTGCCTCAGCCTGTTTTCATTATCGCCTCCGTAAAGGTAATGTGTAACGGTCCTGTCTTCAGGATCATTTTCTTCAAAATCAGTATCGAGAAGCACAAGTCTCACCTTTCCTATATGAGCTTCCCACACACGGACCTTTACAGTTCTTCCCGGCCATATAAGGCTTATCATTAAATGATTTCCATCCTGATCCTTGACCGGGATTATCGGCAGCCTTGAAAAATCTTCAGCTTCATACACAGAAAGCTGCTCTCCTTTTGGGCCGAGTTTCTGGGTGAAATATCCATACCTGTAAAGAAGGCCAACGCCTGTTATGTTGAAATCTGAATCGCTTGCTTCTTTCAGGTAGTCGCCGGCCAGGATTCCCAGACCCCCGGAATAGATCTTAAGGCAGGGGTGTATCCCGAATTCCATGCTGAAATATGCAACAGACGGGATGTCTTTATTATCAGGCCTGTCAATATATGCCCTGAATAAACCGTAAACACGTGTCAGCTCGCTTACAAATTCTTCATCATCTTCGAGTACCAGCAGCCTCTTGTAATCTATTTTCTCGAGAAGAAGCTTTGGATTGTGCTTTACTTCCTCCCACAGGGAAGGATCCATGCTCTTAAAAAGATTTTCAGCTTCCGAGGTCCATGACCACCATAGATTATTTGCCAGCTCATTGAGGGATGCGAGCTTGCCAGGCACGTCGCTCTGAACATAGATATCTTTCCACACAGGAATCTGGTGGGGTTTTCTCAGCTGTATGCCGGCGGATTCGATAAAAGTAAGGAATTCCCTTGGCTCTTCACGTCTTTCAGCAGAGTAGGCGAGAGCTGTTGCGTATGCATTGAAGTAATGTGCAACAAGCGTATCCCACATCGCGATACGTGAAATGGAATGTGCCGTGCTCCTTGCAAGTGCAACGTCATCATTGTTTAAATTCGTAAACCGCACAATCACATCCCTGATCTCCGAAATGACCTCAGCTTCATTGTCATCTGTCCTCTCGATGACGGCAATGCCATTGCCCGGATTCTCGTAATAGTTCCTTACCCACAATCCGAATCCTGAAAGCGATGTTGTAATTGTCGGTATTGAGAACATAAGGCTTTCGAGAGGAGTATAGCCCCAGGGTTCATAATACGAAGGAAAAACAGAAAGATCGAATCCGATTACAAGGTCGAAGTATGGTAAATTGAAAATACCGTCGTTCCCGTTTAGGTAACACGGGACGAATATTATCTTAACCTTCGAATCGCTGCTGTTTGCAAGATTGTTGACGGCAATTTTCTGAAGGACGGGGTCGGAAAGAGGGTAATGAAGGTTGTGCGTCAGGTACTTGTCACCCGTATTTGAAGGGCATTTCCCTGCGAGAATATCGATAAGGTCCTGACGCGGGCCTTTATGATATGCAGGGACAAGGAAGAAGGCAACGCATTCCCTTGATACCCTGGGGTCCCTCTGGAGTTCGCCGAGGGCATTTATAAATACATCTATTCCCTTGTTCCTGAATTCGTATCTTCCGCTTGTTACAAGGAACAATGCATCTTCGGAAAGTGAATGTCCCAGTAACGCTTCGGCAACAGTCCTGAGCTTTGCCCTGGCATTCCTTCTCACCTCTTCAAATCTTTCAGGCGGGGGCACAAATGAATCCTCAAAGCCATTCGGGGTTATCACATTGACATCCTTGCCGAGGAAATGATGGCATTCACGTGAAGTAATTTCGCTTACAGTCGTAAAGACATCAGCTTCCTGTGCCGACAGCTTTTCGAGTGACTGTTTTGCAACAATGTTGAATTCCCTTGCTATCTGGACAGGATTGTAACTTTCCATTTTCCCGTAAAGGGGCCTGTTATTGCCTGCAATGCACCGTCCGAGAGCGGTCGCATGTGTTGTAAATGCCGATGCAACCCAGGGAGCATATTTTTTCAGGTAAAGGATACCTGTTCCTGTCATCCATTCATGGAACTGGGCAACTATGTTATGATGCTCACGGTAGAAGTTTGTGAAGCTTTCAATCACTTTGCCGGCAGCATAACCAAAAAGGGCAGGTTCAATATAATCCCACTGTCCTGAAATGCTGTCCAGTTTGTATGTCTCCCAGAATTTTGCGAAAATATCGTTCTGCTGACCGAAATATGGAGTGAAATCGATAAGAACGACGATCGGTCTTCCTGCAATGTTCCACCTTCCGGTCTTAACCCTGAGCCCGTCAGAGATTGCTTTTTGCCTCCAGTCTGAGTAAATTGTGTCATCAGGCATGAATTCAGGATTGGTGACATCCTCGCGCCAGACATCCGGCCCGATCAGGATATAATTATCACCAATTTCCTGGACAATCTTAAGTGCCTTTGTGGAAATTACGGTATGTATACCGCCGACTTTATTGCATACTTCCCAGCTTGTTTCAAATAGGAATTCGACATTCATTGTAATAAGGTAGATAGAATTATTTTTTTGATTTCCTGCCTCTTGCTGAAGCAGATGAGGGTTTCCCGGCGCTCCCGCGTGCAGGGCTTTCCCCGGATCCCGTTTCAACTGCAACTTCAGAAAGCTCCAGTATGTCATCGTCGAGCAGTTTCGTCCTCCTCCGTGACTTTTCTGCGGGTTCAGCCTTTTCCGTCACTTTCTTTTCAGTGCTTTTCTTTGAAGCTGTGCTCTTTGAAGCTGTGCTCTTTGAAGCTGTTTTCTTAGTGACTTTTTTCTTTGGCGACATTCTCACGATCTTCTTTGTAAGCTTTTCAATTTCGGCTGCCTGGTTTGCTATGAGCATTTCCTTCTCTATGAGCTCAGCACCCATCTTATATATCTGGTCCTGTTCACGCGTGTCGGGAAAATACTTGTTAAGCCTTATTTCGAAGTCACTCAGCACATTCATATAGTTCATGAATGCATCGTAGGGTGTTTCGTAGGGATTGAAATATGCATGCACCGCACCATCGGAGAAGAACTTGGTGGCCATGTAATAGAAATGATCGCTCGACTGGAGATAGGACCAGTCGATCTTAATCTGTTCGTCATTGCACTTATCCACTTTCGCAGCAAGGCTGTAAAGCTTGTCCAGTGCGGCGACCTGCAGCTCATTACCCTGCCATGCCGTGATATCGCGTTCCTCATCTGCCCAGGATATGGGTGAGGGTATGCTGATTGCCGAGACAGGCTGCATCGAATCAGCTATTTCGGTGGGCGTCATGAACCTGAACTGTGTCTTCTTCAGGATTGCACCGGGCATATGGGCGAGAAAGTCAAAAATACCAGACTCTTTCCAGTTATGTTCACCGAAGGTTTCATAATCGAGAAAAACGCTTACAAGCTCACTTTTCCCGGTGAGCTTTCCGAGCCATGCAGCATATTTATCAGCCGTAAGGGGCCACTCATTCCAGTTCCTGTTGGAAAACCTGAATGCTATATCGTCGCTCAGCACGAAGTTTCTCAGCAGCAGCTTGAGCCTGGGATTTATAGAGTTGCAATAAAGATAATTCGGGCTTTTCCATCCAAGGACATGCTTGGCGCCTTCGGTAAGCATTGCTTTGAATCCCATATCTGCCACCCAGGAGCCTATCTCGTCAGAATAAATGAGCTCAGTATTCCTGAATGATGTTGCCTCTGCACCAAGATATTCCTTGATCATATTCTTGTGCTGGGTGACCTGGCGTTCAAATTCCCCGCGGTTCTTGAGAGATGCAAGAGAATGTGAATTCGTTTCCGCCAGGAATTCGACCATCCCGGTTTCCGCCAGCTTTCTGAAAGATTCAAGCACCTCGGGATAGTAAAGCCTGAACTGGTTAATGATGAGGCCAGACAGGGAAAAAGTCACTTTAAACTTGCCCTTGTGCTTGTGAATGAGATCGAGTATGATCCTGTTTGCAGGCAGGTAGCATTTCTCTGCAACTTTTCTCAGGATCGATTCATTGGAATAATCATCATAATAGTAATGATCATTGCCCAGATCAAAGAAACGGTACCTTTTCAGACGGAAAGGCTGGTGAACCTGGAAATAAAGACAAACAGCTTTTTTAGTTGCTACACTCATATCTGAATATTAATTTTTACCCAAAACCCTGTAATATATATCGCGTACATGCCGGGCGGAATTATCCCATTTCAGCCTTATTACCTCTTCTTTTCCATTGACTATGAACATGTTCGCCAGTGCGGGATAATTAAGGATTCCGTAAATCGCATCAGCCATCGCATCGATATCCCAGAAATCTGTTTTAACGGCATGGGTCAGCACTTCGGCGACCCCCGACTGCTTGCTGATTATCACCGGAACGTTTGATTGCATGGCCTCAAGAGGCGAAATGCCGAAAGGTTCTGAAACGGATGGCATAATATAAACATCGCTCATGTAAAGCATCGAAAATACATCCGCACCCCTCAGGAACCCTGTGAAATGGAACCTGTCGGTTATCTTCAGGGCTGCTGCCCTTCGCATCATCCTTTCCATCATATCGCCTGAACCTGCCATAACAAAACGCACGTTCTTCATTTTCTTCAGCACCTTATTAGCCGCTTCAATAAAATATTCAGGGCCTTTCTGCATCGTAATACGTCCAAGGAAGGTTACAACCTTTTCATCGAACCCTTTCTTGACCATCATATTTTCCGAGATCGCAACGGGCTCGACTGCATTGTATACGGTTTCCACCTTGGCCGGGTCTATATTATATTTATTGATAACAATCTCACGCGTAAGATTGCTTACGGTAATGATTTTTGCCGCAGCATCCATCCCGTTTTTTTCAATCCGGTACACATCAGGGTTCACGTTGCCTCCGCTCCGGTCGAAATCGGTGGCATGCACATGAATGATCAGCGGCTTGCCCGACACTTCCATGGCAGCTATGCCGGCAGGATATGCCAGCCAGTCGTGAGCATGTATTATGTCGAAATCGTTCTCGGCTGCGATCACTGAGGCAACCACGGAATATTTATATATCTCATTCAGAAGGTTATGATCATACCTTCCTGAGAAATCCACTGTTCCCTTATTGTTTGTTTCAATGAAAACACTGTTTTCGGAAACTTCCGATTTTGTGACTTTCCAGAAATCTTCAGGATCGGTATAGGGAACTATTTTTGAGGAAACCTCAATTTTTTCGATTGAACGGCTGAAACCTTTATAATATATTTTCTTGTAAGAAACCGGAACCTTGTTTGCCCCGATCAGTCTCACAACCGATTGATCCTCGTCGCCGAAAGATCTGGGCACGACAAAAACTACATCAAGGTCATCGAGAGTTGCCATACCCTTGGTCAGTCCATAGCTTGCTGTGCCCAGTCCGCCCGAAATATGAGGTGGAAACTCCCATCCGAACATTAATACACGCATATCCTGCAAGTATTACTGATTAGAATATTGATTTTCAAGAATATCAATTATGCGAAGAACTTCGCCCACACTCCATGCCTGGGAGATCGCCCCTTGCGGCGAATGCGGCGGATCTCCGTCGTAAATCTCTGAAATAGTCGTGATGCCGTGTTCACTCATTACTTCTTCGAGTCCAAAGACAAGATTCTTCACCCTCTGAACTCCCTGCTTCCCGTATACCTTAAGCCAGCCTTCGCAGAATGGCCCGTAAAGCCATGGCCAGACTGTTCCCTGGTGATACGCCACATCCCGCTCTTCCTGGTTGCCCCTGCAGATTCCCTTGTATATCTTGTTTCTCGGCGACAGCGTCCTGAGGCCTCTTACGGTAACAAGGTCCTTATCGGCAATATCCAGTACCTTCTTCATCTGATCCTTCTCGAGCATTGAATAAGGCAATGAAACTGCAATGACCATATTGGGCCTTACAAAGAAATTCTTCCCTTCATAATCATTAACATAATCGGCCAGGTAGCCTTTCTCCTCGCTCCAGAATATTTCAAGGAATGACTTTTTGATCAGCAGAGGAAGCTTGTCATATTCCTTGACAAACTTACGGTCTTTAGCTGCCGTGGCCATGTCGAGTGCAAAGCAGACAGAATTGTACCATAATGCATTGATCTCAACTGCGAAACCTCCCCTCTGTGTGACGGGTGTGCCGTTCACGACCGCATCCATCCAGGTGAGGGCTTTCCCGGGGGCATCGGCATAGATCAGTCCGTTTTCCCTCATGTGTATGTTGAACAGTGTGCCTGTCCTGTATGCGTTGAGAACAGATTTCGCAGCTTCTCCGTATCGTTCCCAGCAATCGTTTCCACCCTGCGAAAGGTATTGCTGAAGCGACCAGAAGAACCAGAGCGGGGCATCGATTGAATTAAATGCCTCCCCCATATTCGGGAACATGCCGTTTTTCATGCTTGACACCTGGGTGTCGAGGACCTGCCGGTAAAGTGTGAGCTTATGCCTTGCAAGAGCCACTCCCGGAAGTGCGATGAATGTATCCCTGCCCCAGGAACCGAACCAGGGATATCCGGCTATGATAAGTGTTTTATTTCCGTGCTTCTCAACAAATTGCTGGGCTGCATTCCTCAGGCAGTTTTTGAAGCTGTCGCGAGGTATCTTCACAGATACTGTTTTTGTGAATTTCTGCTTCAGCCCTGCCGTTTTTTCCTGCTTTGTAGATGCTGAAAATACAATTATGTCTCCTTTCCGGGCTTTGAATTCAAAAAAGCCCGGGGTAAAAAGATCTTCCTGGTAATCGTAGCCCCTTCTCTGCTCTTCAAGATATTCTACACCCAGGTACCAGTCTGGCACCGGTATAAACTCCACTTTCGTAGAGAACTGAAGGTTCAGATCAGGGAAACCCTCATACATCTTCGATTTCACACCATTCTCAACAGGATCTACCCGGGTGTCTGCCCAGAGGTTGGCATGGGTCAGCTGATGCACATTCCTGAAAGCCAGGAATGGCCGGACCTGTATTTTCATCGGTTCTGTCGCATCGAGAATTGTAAACCTCAGGAGAAACTGCTCCTCGTAATGCACCAGCAGCCTTTCCTGTTTAAGTATCACATTCCCCACCCTGTAGATCCTCGATGTGTCGGATTCAAAATCTTCAATATATTTATGCCCTTTGGGACTGAAATGATCACCACCGTATTTCCTGATTCCTATATTGAAACTTTTATCTTTATTGACGATAACAACATCAAGCGAGGACAGAAGAACATACCTTTCCCCGCCGAACTGATCGACCGGGCAAACAAGCAGGCCATGATATTTGCGTGTATTGCAGTCAACAATGGTGGTGCAAGAGTAAGAACCGGCCCTGTTTGTTCTCAGCACTTCCCTCTCAAGGGAGTATTCCAGATTAACAACCTGAGCTTTATCAAACTTGATGTACGACATATATTTTTTTTGGGTTTCCGTGATCAAAAATCTAAGATACAATATTTAATTAACCAATACAAGCCTGCAAAGATAACATAATGATTCTGAATAAATTTTCAAACCTGTTCCTCTGCATAAAAAAAAGAATAACTTTGCAGCTCATATTTCAAAAATGTTTTGCTAATTTTTGCTCAATGACTGGAAGATTCATTCAAGTATTTTTTTGTTTGATCATTATTGCCTCAACAGGTTGTGAAAATAATACTGCAAGGATATCGGGATCAATAGTGCGGCCCTCGCCGGGTGAATACCTGTTTCTCGAAGAACTCAGGTCGGATCAGCTGGTTCCTGCAGATTCAATGAAAATACCGGATAATGGCGCATTCAGTTTCAGGGTCGATGTAAAAAGCCCTTCTTTTTATCTTCTCAAATTCAACAATAACAATTTTCTGACGCTTCTTGTTGAACCCGGGCAGAAGATTGTGTTGAAAACAGACCATGATTCCCTGAATTTTCCAGTATCCGTTGAAGGATCAGAAGGCACGCTGAGGATGACAGAATATAACAGGGAGCTCAGGAAAACGGTTGGCAGGCTCAAAGGTCTCAACAGGATATACGAGGAAAACCAGGCCAATGCACAGAAGTCTGAGCTTATGGCATCTATCGACAGCCTGGCAAATGTATACCTCGGTGATCTGAATCGGTATACAAAGCATTACATCGATTCAAACATAGCATCACTTGTAAGCCTTGTGGCACTTTACCAGCAGGTAGCACCGGGAGTGCGCGTGCTCGACGAAACAAAAGACTGGAAATATTTTGTCAGGGTTGATTCCTCACTATATAGTAAATATCCTGATTACGGGCCCGTTACTACACTTCACAGCAATGTCAGGGATCTTATCGCGAGCCTCGGGATGAGCGGAGTTCAGTCCGGCATCAGCACTGGTGCAGTTGCACCGGATATTTCCTTACCTACTCCGCAGGGGGATACCGTAAGCCTGTCTTCAACAAGAGGTTCTTACGTGCTTCTGGATTTCTGGGCTTCATGGTGTCCGCCATGCAGGGGAGAGAGTCCAAACCTGGTGAATGCCTATGATACATACCACAGGAAAGGATTCCAGATTTTCCAGGTTTCACTCGACAAGGCGAAGGAATCGTGGACGAAAGGGATCGAAAGCGACAAGCTTGACAGATGGATCCATGTGAGCGACCTGCAATACTGGAACTCGGCTGTCGTCCCGCTTTACAAAATAGAATCGATACCCATGAACTTCCTTCTTGACCGTGAAGGCAAGATCATAGCAATGAACCTCAGGGGCGAAAGGCTTCAGCAGAAACTTGCAGAAGTATTTGACAAATAATAAATCATATCGGCGTTTATGAAACGGACATTATACCTTTTTGCCTTTGTACTGCTGATCCAGCAATCGTGCACTTACACTGGCAGCTTTTCGGTGAAAGGCAGGATCGAAGGTGAAAAAAAGGATCACATTTACATCAGCCGCGTGGATGTTGACAAACCTGTCCTGATCGATTCAGCAAAGGTAAGCAGGAGAGGCTCGTTCAGCTTCAGGGTGAAAGCTTCGATGCCTGATTTTTACCAGGTGGGGTATTCCTCCACAGATTATATCACCCTTCTTGCTGCACCCGGTGAAAAGATAGAACTTGCTTTCCGGGGAAACAATCTCTATAAGAATTATGATGTGAAAGGCTCGGATGGCACATCGAAGATCAAAATGCTCGATGATGAGCTGTCCGTCACGTCACTGAAACTGGATTCACTGACCAGGCTGTATAATGAAAGCTCTTCCTTGCCCGGTTTTGATAAAAGGGGCCCCGAGCTCGATGAACAATTCAGGTCGGTGCTCAAGGATCAGCGCAGGAAAAATATTGCCTTTGTAATTACGAATACCAACTCGCTGGCAGCAATAAAAGCCCTGTACCAGAAGATCAATTCGGACACATACGTTCTTTATGATCCGAAAGATCTTCAATACCTCAAGATCGTAACAGATTCCCTGACAAAATACTATCCCGAATCCAAGCATGTCCAGGCCCTGGCAAGAGATTTCTCCAAGGAACTGAACCAGCTTTATGCCAGCCAGGTCCAGTCAATGGCACAAAAACTGCCTGAGACAAAGCTTGATCCGGATCTGAAAACAATTGACGGAAGAAGGGTAAAGCTTTCATCACTTAAAGGAAAATACGTTCTTCTCACATTCTGGTCGGTGAATTCAAAGGAATGCCTCCAGGAAAATCTGGAGCTCAAGAATTATTATCAGCGCTACAAAAATCAGGGTTTTGAGATATATCAGATCAATCTCGACCAGGACGAAGAGGTTTGGAGGAATGCCGTAAAATTCGATGAGCTCCCATGGATCAGCACAAGGGAGGATGATCCTGCAAACCCTCTGAATGCAAGGATTTTCAATGTCAGGTCGTTGCCGGCCAACTTTCTTTATGACAAGGATGGCAGGATAATTGCAACGAATCTTCATGGCAGGGCGCTGCAGATAAAGTTTAACCAGCTTTTCAAATAATTGGCTGAAAAGAGGAATATATACTTTGCTTCCGATTTTCATCTCGGGCTGAAAACCGGATCTTCTCCCAAAGCAAGGGAGAAAAAGGTTGTCGGCTGGCTCGAAAGCATTGCAGCTGATGCAGGTGAAATTTATCTCATTGGAGACATCTTCGATTTCTGGTGGGAATACAGGCTTGTCGTGCCGAAAGGATATACACGCTTCCTCGGGACAATTTCCTGCCTGACGGATTCGGGTGTAAAAGTTCATTTCTTCACCGGGAACCACGACATGTGGGTGAAGGATTATCTTTCTACGGAATGCGGGATGATAATACATACAGGACCTTATTCAATGGAGCTTGACGGGAAAAAATTCCATCTCGCTCATGGCGAAGGCCTTGGATCGGATGACCGGGGGTATGCAATTCTTCTTTCGATTTTCAGGAATAAACCTCTCAGGATGCTCTATTCAGCACTTCATCCTTCGATTGGCATGGGAATTGGTCACCGGTGGTCGCTCAATTCCAGGCTCGCAAAAGGTGTGCGTCTCGAATTTTTGGGTGAAGAGAAAGAGGCCCTGATCAAATATGCGCGCTCTGTACTGAACAGCGGGAATTCCTCATCCGGGCCCGATTACTTTATTTTCGGGCACAGGCACCTGGCAATGACGTACCGCCTTAAGGAGGGATCTGAAATTGTTTTCCTGGGTGACTGGATAAACGGCGGCAGCTATGCCTGCTGGAACGGGATGAGCCTTGATTTCAGAACGGTTGATTAAACCTGTTTATCCTCGACATTTACCGTAAGCATATAATACGAATAAAGATCATTTATCCTGTCGAACTGGTAGATGAGCTTACTTCCGGATTTCCGTGCCATATCTATGAGGCCCATGTTTCCTGTGCTGTCAGAGGGGCCGTCCTGTTCAGAAAGAGATTTCCGGTAAAGTTCCTTGAGCCCTGACCTGTCGTAGCGGTTTATGCCATCCAGTTTTTCCCTGAGGTTCTCCACCTCACTGTTAAGTATCAGGTTTCCGGTGGTAAGTGAGTATACATTGTTATTAAGCCTGATAATGGCCAGGGGCATGCCGAATTTTTCTTCAGCTTCCCTGCCGGCGCTGTACCTTGAAACATTCTCGAGGATCTCAACCAGTATGCTGAATACCCTTTTCCTTATATTGGCGGTAATCTCGTCCTCCGAAAGTTTTGTCTCCGTGAATGAGATCACTTCCTTGCCAACATCAGGTGTTATATGACCCGACCAGATGAGGTAAACATTTTCCTTCGACATTATGGCTTCGAGCTCAGTCAGGTTAACGCCGTGAAAGGAGGTTTCATTTTTTTCGTGAAATCCTGTTCCGGCAGAATCTACAGTCTTGCTCAGGACAAAATATGAATGATCATCTTTTAATGGCACAAAATCGTAATCGAGCCTGTTGCCTGTCTTCCTGGCCATTTCGATAAGGCCAAGGCCTGCCCCCCCCTTGTTGCTGAATTCGGCGGAACTGAGCATCTGACGGTAAACATTTCTTATTTCTGCTGACCGGAGGTTGTTTATTTCTTCGAGTCTTTTCCGGAGATCCTCAATCCGGCTGTCGGGAATGACGTTGCCGGTCGTAACCGTATATCCTGACGAGGCTTTTGAATAAACAACCATCGACATATTCGCATGCTTGCTGTTCATGCTGTGACGTGACACATTCTGCAGGCTTTCAAGCACAAACATGAAGAGGCGCTTCCTCCCGGTAAATCCGAAATCGGAATGCTCCATCTCTTTTTCAAGCAGCATGAGCAGTGGAACAGAGTTCTCATTCGTGACAATGCCCCGGTATACGAACATGAGACGATCCTTCATCATTTTGTCACGAATCCGCCGGGTTAGCTCCATCGAGGAAATGTCTG
The DNA here is from genome assembly GCA_035299385.1 of Bacteroidales bacterium. Classification (GTDB taxonomy): domain Bacteria; phylum Bacteroidota; class Bacteroidia; order Bacteroidales; family VadinHA17; genus LD21. Next base: position 29,842 of record DATGWQ010000099.1, read on the forward strand.
TGTTGTTTCTTACCCGTTAAAATTAAAATAAAATGGCAAATGCAACAAAAAACAGAAAAAAATATATTATATTTATATTAGTTATACGGTCCTTAATTAATTCATTGTTTTATACCTTTTTACTAAGATACGTTAAGTTATTGGGCATATTATCTTTAAAAATATCATCACTAAACTAAAATCCATTTGTTATGAAAACAATGAATGAAACTCTGGTGGCTGCATCGGCCATTGAAGATGTTACGACATTTCTCGAATTGCTGAATCTCAAAGGTGGTCCCGAGACTCAGGAAGAATACGACATGTTGTCCGCTTTTGCCGATATCCTGTCGAACGAGGAGATAGCCGAATTCAGGAGGTCCATACCCAGTGCCCTTGATATGAATACCCTCATGGGGCATGGCTATGTTAAACCCTATGGTTATGCCGGCGATTTCATGCTGATTGAAAAGATCTACCAATACACCGTAAATCCGGACCCGCGCTACAGGAACTGGGATATTTTCTTCCACAACCAGCCTGCAGCAAAAGCAGTGCGGAACAGGAAGAAATATTTTATACGTACCCTGACGAACCTGGTCGCCGAAAAGAAAAACGCCAGGGTTCTTGTTCTCGGTTCAGGGCCTGCAACCGATGTTTTCGAATTTCTTTCAGCTTCAGGGAGGAAGGACATAACCTTCGATCTTGTTGATCTTGACCAGAATGCAATGGATTATTCAATAAAGAAAAATGAAAAGTTCAGGGATCAGATTACATTCAACCGCATCAATGCCCTGAGGTACACGCCCTTCAAGTTTTACGATCTGATCTGGACTGCCGGCCTGTTCGATTATTTCAAGGACAAACACTTTGCCTACCTGATAAGAAAGTATTACAATAACCTTACTGAAGACGGCAGGCTCATTATAGGGAACTTCAACACCAAGAACCCTACGAAGAACATGATGGAAAAACTGATTGAATGGATACTCATATTACGAAGTGAATCGGATCTCTTCCGGATCGCTGCCGACGCAGGTATTGATAATGAGCTTGTTTCCGTCGACAGTGAACCGCTGGGAATCAATCTTTTCATGACAATAAGAAAGAACCTTCAGCCGCTCAATTAAGGGCCACGGAGGATTGTATAACCGTTTTATTTTTTTATGTGACCTTTCCCAATAAAGGCACATAAACACCTTATTACTAATACTAATTAATACCTTTGTTAAGGTAGAGGGGAAGTATTATATTTACTCTATGAAGTTTCTGAATTCTCTCAGAAGGTATCTGCCAGGTTTTCCGACACTGAACCAGGAATCAATGTCTATCAATTTCGTGACACTCGCATTTACCGGCGACCTTGCCCGCTATGAAGAAGATTTCCGAAATGATTATTACTACAAAACCCTGAAGCACTTCAGGTTTTCGATGATGCTGGCAATGATCTTTTACGCGTCATTTGCCTTTCTCGACGCCAAGATATTCCCTCAGTTCAAAGAATTATTCTGGACTATCAGGTTCGGCGCAGTTTGTCCTGTGCTGATAATAATTTACGCCCTTTCTTACACAAGATCATTCAAAAAATACATGCAATGGGCTATCGCCTTCTCAATGTTCGGAACAAGCCTGGGCATAATCATAATGATTGTGAAAGGTGCGGCCAATGAAAACTACTCATATTATGCCGGCATAATCCTGATTTTCATTTTCGGATACACCTTCATAAGGGCAAGATTTATTTACGCCTCAATAGCCGGCTGGTCAATAGTGATAGCATACGAAATCTCGATCATCTGGTTTTCTAAAACGCCTCCCGATGTAATTGCAAACAACAATTTCTTCTTCATCAGCGCGAACCTTATCGGCATGTTCATCTCTTACTTCATAGAGCTGACTTCCAGAACAGAATATTACGTAAGGATGTTACTTGAAAAGGAAAAGGAGAATGTGAAACTGGCAAATAACGCTCTCGAAAAGAGGGTCCAGGAAAGGACGCTGCAGCTTTCGAACACCAACCTTGACCTTAAAAGGGAAATTGATATCAGAAAGAAGTTTGAAAAGGAAAGAGCGGAGCTGGAGAAACAGCTTTTCCAGCTTCAGAAAATGGAAACTATCGGGACCCTCGCCGGGGGAATAGCACACGACTTCAATAATATTCTCACGCCTATCCTGGGCTATACCGATATGGCGCTCGAGGAGCTTCCCGAAGAAAGCAACCTCAGATTTGATATCGAGCAGATAAACAATGCTGCGTTGCGGGGTAAAGATCTTGTGCAGCAAATACTTACATTCAGCCGGGAGGTCGACATCAATAAAAAGCCCGTAAAGCTGCAGCCCGTAATTGCTGAAACCCTCAACCTTCTCAAGGCTTCATTTCCGCCGGGAGTGATCATAAGGCAAAACCTCGATCCGGCAATCGGCACAGTGCTCGCCGATCCCACTCATATTCACCAGATCATTATGAACCTCTGCACCAATGCCAGCCATGCAATGATGAAGACGGGCGGTGTTCTTGAGGTCAGGCTCGATTCCATGAGGATAGACCAGAAGTCCGAGAAAATACAGAATCTCAAGAGAGGGGATTACATCCGGATTACAATTTCGGATACAGGTCACGGGATGGATCTCAAGACCAAGGAGAGAATATTTGAACCTTTCTTTACAAAAAAAGAAGTTGGTTCGGGTTCAGGACTTGGCCTGTCTGTTGTTCATGGAATAATAAACAATTACGGAGGGGCCATTGAAGTTGACAGCGCACCCGGCAAAGGAACCACGTTCCGCATTTTCCTTCCGAAGCATGACACCGAGGAAGCCGGGTCCGGCAAGCAGGATAAAAAACCTGTCAAGGGGGTTGAACATATCCTCTTTGTCGATGATGAACCCGAGATTGTCTTCATGGGCAAAAAAATGCTTGAAACACTCGGATACACAGTTTCGGTAAAAAGCGACAGCTATTCAGCACTGGATGAGTTCACGGAAAATCCTGACAGCTTTGCATTGCTTGTGACCGATCAGAACATGCCGGGAATGACAGGAACAGAGCTGACAATCAGGATGAAACAGCTGCGCCCTGAGCTGAAAGCGATTATCATTACCGGTTTCGCCGACAACCTTTCTGAAAAAGTGCTTTCAGATGCGGGAATTTCAGAGGTGATCCTGAAGCCTATGGTGCTGGATGACTTCAGCAAGGTCATCCGCAGGGTGCTCGACAGTAAAAAGAACTAAAAACTAAACTAAATATGGCTAAAATTCTTGTCTTTGACGATGAACCATCGATCCTGCTGATGATCAAGAAGATGCTTGAGAAAGCAGGGCATGAAGTGGACATTGCCCTGAATGGCAAAGAAGGAATGGAACTTTTCGACAAGCACAAGCCCGATCTTGTCATCACAGACATAATAATGCCTGAGAAAGAAGGGCTTGAAACAATAATTGCGCTCCGGAAGAATTATCCCGATCTGAAAATAATCGCAATTTCGGGAGGGGGCAGGATCGGACCGGATGGATATCTACCGGGGGCAAAGCTCCTCGGTGCAAATGCAGTCTTTACCAAACCTCTCATGCAGAAAGAGTTCATACAGGCTGTTTCAGACCTTCTTGCAGGAAAAGCCTGACGGCCTCCCTGCAGCTTTCACAGAAAGCCATCGATTTCTGGTCAAGGTCCTCGAGGTATGTCGATGATCTCATTACGCACGAGGGATCGGTACAATGAACCAGTCCCAGCGTGTGACCAAGCTCATGTATTATCTCCTTGCTGAACCTGGCCGGTACGAGCCCTATATCCGGACTTATTCCATATATCTCGTTGTTCAGCCTGTAGGCAGAAACAATGCCCGTTCTTCCGCGAAGCCAGGCCAGTCCGAAAACATACGTGAGAATGGGTATGTAAAGATCGGCATTGAACAGGCCCGCTGTCCGTGAGCTGTCCGTTCCATAACGCAGGTCCACCTCTTTAAGCAGCTTATCGGCATTATACTGCCTCCGTGCTGAATCGAAGAATTCACTAAGGTCCAGGTGTCCATTTACCAGGCTGACATTCATCCCAAGCTCCAGCTGGACTGTCCTTGAAACCTGTTTTATGAAAGTCTCGTCAAAATACCCGAAAGTGACCAGTGTTATACCGCTGATGCTCATTACATTTACGGTATTTTCAGTTGGAATTCTTCAGCCCGTATTTTGAAATTTTGTTATAGAGAGTCACACGGTCCACTTTGAGAGCTTTTGCGGCACGTGATATATTCCAGCCGTACTTTTCAAGAATATGGGTTATGTGATTTTTTTCGAGGTCATCGAGGCTCTCGGGAACATTGACTGAATGAGCACTCTCAACGGGAAGGTCCTGAATGGTTATCTTCTTTCCGTTTCCCACTACTATGGCACGTTCGATCATGTTCTCGAGCTCCCTGACATTTCCCGGGAAACTGTACGTTTCGAGCCTTTTCAGAGCCGCGCTTTCGATCGACACCGGCTGCCGGTTCATCGATGAGCAGTATTTTTTAATGAAGTAATCTGCCAGGAGAGGAATGTCTTCAACTCTTTCACGCAAAGGCGGCACAACTATATTGACGACATTGAGCCTGTAGAAGAGATCCTCCCTGAAAGAGCCCTGCTCCACCATGCTCTTCAGATCATGGTTAGTGGCACAGATCACACGGAAATCTGAAGATATTTCCTTATTCCCTCCCACCCTTGTGAACTTTTTCGTTTCGAGCACGCGGAGGAGATCTATCTGCATCCTTGTTGAAATTGTTCCTATCTCATCGAGGAAGATCGTGCCGTTATCGGCCATTTCAAATCGTCCCTTGCGGTTGAACATTGCCCCGGTGAAAGCTCCTTTCTCATGACCAAAAAGCTCGCTCTCAAGAAGGCTCTCCGATAAAGCTCCGCAATGGACTGTCACCAGAGGGAAAAACCGCCTCGATGAATTCGAATGGATTGCCCTTGCGACAAGCTCCTTCCCTGTTCCGCTTTCGCCTGTTATGACTACAGATGAGTTCGATTGTGCAACGCTCTCAATTGACTTCAGCACCTTCTTTATGGGTTCGCTTGTGCCGACAAGGTCCCTGATATTCTCAAGAGAGCTCACACGCTCCTTCAGATTTTCATTTTCCTCTTCCAGCAGGATCTGCTTTGAAGCATTCCTGATAAGATGGGTCAGGTCGTCAGGATCAAAGGGCTTGGTAATGTAATCAAAAGCGCCATCCTTAAGCGCCGTGACAGCTGTGTCGACGCTTGCAAAAGCTGTCATAACAATCACTATTGCCTCAGGACGCAACGACTTTATGCGTCTCATCATTTCAAGGCCGTCCATCCCGGGCATCTTGATATCAGCGAGAATGATGTCATAGCTGCCGTTCTCAAGCATCTGGAGGGCTTTGCCTGCATTTTCGGCGCACTCTGTGCTGTACCCGTCCTCAATGAACCAGTTCAGGAGCGAGTCGCGCACCGACTCCTCATCATCAACAATCAGGATGGATATCTTTTTTCCCATTTTGAAATAGGTTAAGTAGTTGCAAGCGGCAGAATAACAGACATTGTGGTGCCTTTGCCCGGCTTCGACTTCACACTTACCTTCCCGTTATGGCTGTTCACGATACCATGCACAATTGCAAGACCCAGTCCAATGCCCGAGGTATCGCGCTTGGTCGAGAAGAAAGGCTCAAACAGATGCGCAATATCCTCTTCCGGAATACCGATGCCGTTATCTGTAATGTCGATCTGGATGGTGGAAGAATCAGGATTGAAAGTGGAAATGGTGATCTCGCCATTCTCCAGCACAGCTTCGGTTGCATTGACAATCAATGCAACACATGCCTGCTTGATCTGGTTTGCACTGCAGAAAACCCGGTCGTTCAGCGCCTGAAGGTTCTTAATGAATTTGATATTTGCAATTGTGACAGGATGATGCATCAGCTCGAACGTCTCATTCATGATGAGGTTGACATGCTTGATTTCGAAATCCTCCTGTTCCTTCCTCGAAAAATCAAGAAGTCCCCTGACAATCTCACCGCATCGCTTGGTTTCCGCTTCAATCAGCGTGAGATGCTTCATTATTGAATCCCTCTTTGAAGCATACACTTCCGGATTGCTGAGCTGCTTATGGATAAGCTTCGTATATACAAGAATGCCTGAGAGAGGATTGTTAAGCTCGTGAGCGACTGATGAAGACAGTTTGCCGAGCGAGGCTATCCGTTCTATATGGATGAGCTCATTTCTTGCAGCGCCAAGCTCTTCCGATTTTCTCTGCACCTTATATTCAAGCTGCTGTGTCCAGTTTCGCAGCTCCTCATGTGCAGCCTGTAGGTTATCGAGCATTTCATTGAAAGCCGTTGAAACCACCTGCATATCTGTGAGCTGCCCCGAATCAAGCTTAAGCCTGGTCGTATTGTTGCCGCTTGCAACAGCACGGCTCGCCCTCACTATCTCGTTCAGAGGCTCTTTTATCTGCCTCCTTGTGAAAACAATGAACATTGAAATAAGGATGAGGGTGACAGATGTTGCCAGCAAAAAGAACTTTGCGGAAGATTGTTCCACTACATTATCGATTTCCCGGAGAGGCAGCTTGATGATCAGTGATCCTAACATCTCTTCATCCCGGGAATGTGCATGGCAATCTGCAGTATAGCACGAAGGCTCGTTCCTGACAGGCGACCGTATCAGAAGGTGCCTGTGCGTATTGTCATTCTGATTCATTATGCAGTCGCTGCCAGTCTTTATTATCCTGTAAGATTTTTCTTTTGGAGGAAAAAAAGTTTTAATGGTTTCATGGCATGCGAGACAGTCAGGATTGCTGTGAGCCTGGTTTCCTGATGTTGCCGAAGAATACACCAGCCGGTCTGAAGCGTCATACATGCTCACATCGTCAATGCCCGACATGTTATTGATATTATCGAGCGTCGACTGAAGCATGCTTTTATTATTCTCCATCATTGAGATGTAAAGCGAACCCTCGACAACCGAGCCGATATTATTGCCATTCTGCCTCAGCACCTTATTCAGGTTTTGTTCATATACCGACCTGAAAATAATGCCGAATGAGACGAAAAGGAATAATGATGACAGAGTGATAATGAAGACAACGCGCCCATAAATGGACGAACGTATGCCTGTATACTTTTTAAACACCTCTCCGGCATTAACCTGCCCGGGTGTTGTTTTTTTGAACAGCTTCATCTGTAAAGCCGATTAATCTTTAAAATTAGTAAGAAAGAAAAGATTAATCAATGCATTTTGGCAGAGTCTATGAATTTGATTTGAAATTCTTCCCAGATTTCCGGTCCCATGTCGGCCAGGGGATTGTCAATAAGGGGTCCTCCATCGGGCAGAACGACTGTAGCATAACGCACACGTTCATTACTCATCAATCCCGCAAGGAATTCCCTGAGCATATGGATCTCCGCGCTTACGACTTCTTTGTATTTATCGGCCATGATAAGCAGAGTGTTTTCAGCAGCCCAGCTGAGCGGCTCAATGCGGTAGATCCAGCCTTCGTCGTAGTGTGAAGTATTCAGAACATGAATATCTTCCTCGAGTTTCCTGTTCTTTTCCCTTATTATTCCTGACACAGGGGAGTAAATGGTTAGATGCTTCCCGTTCCTGATAAGTGAAACGATTTCATCGCCTTTCCGCACAAAATCACCTTTCTGCTTTAACACAATCCGTGTAATTTCCCCCGTTACATGGTGCAGGTAATCATCAATTCCGACTTTGACAGTGCCATTCTGTTCCATGAACGACCACATATGCGACCTGTCGAACAACAATCCTGCTGGCCAAATCAACGAATTTTCATCCAGCGCCTTTTGACTGACCGTGTTAACAGCAGCTGTTGAAACGTGTTTGATTTTAATCCGTGAAATAAAAGCAACCAGCAGCCCGGCAAGCGCCAGGGTGAGAAAAACGTAAATCAGTGTTGCATAAGCAGGCCGTTCATTGGTGACCGATACAGGAGAAGTGAGCTCGGCAAGTCTGTCATTGCACGACTGCCTTTCTCCCGCGAGGAGCTGTGTGAACCCTGATTTATCAAGATAAGCCTGGCCATCGTTCAGTATCCAGCCCAGGAAGGCTGCCTGCGATTCCGTCACATCCACTGGTGTTATGGCATATATTGCTCCTGTCAGCGCCCTCGGGTATTTTCCGATCCAGACTCCCCTTGAAAATGCAACAAGGTTTTCATAGATATTTTCATTATGATCCACGGCACCATCACCATTCCTGTCCACCGGTGCAATTATTATTTTACCAGCCAGCTCCGGACCGGGATCATTCACCAGGTTTGCCAGCTTGCAAAAACCAATCGCAAGAGGGTCACGCCCCAAAGCAGAGAAAAGCTCATGGGCATCTGAAGCCATTGTCCTTCCCTGCTTTTTGACGTCAATACCGAGATAACCTGAAACAGATTTGACCAGAGTCTCATCATCCAGGACGTACAAGACTGCTCTTTCAGAATCGTCAGTTCCCAGGAGAGTGCCCCAGCTTGCGGATGAGGGTTCTTTTATGAAAACTGATAAATTCTCCGGTGAGAGTCCTTTTGACCTTATCCTGCCGATTAACGGATTGTCAGCATTGATCACGGGGACAATGACATCCCTGCCGACGATCATCGCCCATTCGTCATCACCCGGGGTGACATTGTTTGCGTCAACAAATGAGATTGAAATATCCGGAAGCTGTTTTCCGGTGCTTACCGAAACAGAAGCTTTAGCTGCAGCGCCGGTACCGTTGAATCCCTCAGCCCAGCTGTTCACAAGACCGTACAATCTCTCAGGGCAGGATACCTTTACCTGGCTATCCTGTGGTGATGCGATAGTTCCATAACATATTGAAAATATCGCTGTTATGCAAAGTAAAAGGTTTTTCATCGGCTGGAATTATAAGTTGTTTTACCTGTTATTCCAACCAATAATAGTGCCACTTCTTATATTTATCTGATTACCAAAATATTGCAGAGAAACATAAGCGGAAGCGCAAAACAATACTGCTGAATAAATCAACACTTGCATTGCATGTTAATGAAGTGCCATACACATAATGAGGTTGTTGAAGCCTGTGTTGATTTTTTCAACATGTGTTGAGAATTGCAGCTACTCTTCGATTTTCTGGATTATCGTGCCGGTTGACTTTTCCTTGAGCATGATCTTCATTTTACCATCGGGCATCTTCTCTTTCTTGATGAGATAATGTTTTTGATCATATTCCACAAGTTCGACACCTGAAGATGAGTCCTGCTTCCCACGCCAGTCCTCAAGCTTAACAGGCTCCCATTTGCCGGACGCTGCAGATTCGTAGCATGCGTCGATTATTGAATTTACAATATACCCGTCGTAAAAAGATTCATATGGTTGTTTTCCCTGCTCCATGCAGTCTAGCATGTCGGCAAACATGCCGGTATAGCCGAGGGCGTTGACTTCATCTCCCACCGGAAAGAGCCAGCCGTTTTCACTTTCACTCTTTTCAGATATATATTTCTCAGTTTTCCCCGATGTGAAAACTTCAAAGCCTGTCCGCAGCCAGTGATCGAGCCTTATTGTGCCTTCAGTGCCGGAAACTTCATCCCTGAGGTCCATGCCTCCGCGGAAGTTCCAGCTCACTTCTACCTGTGATATGGCGCCGCCTGCATATTTAATCAGGGCTATTGCATGATCCTCGGCATCGATTGGTTTCACCTGCGTGGCTGCCCAGCACATCACCTCAAGCGGTTTTACATCCTTGCCAATGAAATTTCTTCCGATCTCGATGCAGTGGCATCCGAGGTCGACCATTGCCCCGCCGCCGGATAGTTTCTTATCCCAGAACCATGCGCTGTGGGGACCCGGATGTGCTTCCCTTGACCTGGTCCAGAGAATTCTGCCCAGTGCGCCATTTTTTATCATCTCATTTGACTTGAGAGTTTTGGGAGTATAGGCAAGATCCTCGAGATATCCATGGAAAACACCTGCCTTTTCAACAGCATCGAGGATCTCCTTAGCCTCCGTGCCGTTGGTAGCAAGAGGTTTTGTGCAGAGGACATGCTTGTGTGCCGTGCATGCGGTGAGGACCGCTTCCTTGTGCAGATAATTGGGAAGACCGATAACCACGACTTCTGTTTCCGGGTCTTCGATGGCTTGCCTGATGCTGGTGGTGTATTTCGGGATGTTGAATTTCTTTGCAAACTCCCTTGCGGAGCTTTCATGTCCGGAGCATACATTGACGATAACGTCTTTCTTTCTCTGGTTAACCAGGGACATTGCATAAAACTGGCCGATCAGACCGGTACCGAGAAGGGCTATTTTGCTCATAACGTTGGCATTTGTTTAATATGAAGTTATCAACCAAATTTAATAATTTTTGGGTATTCATCTTTTTGTAACGGTATTTTGGCTTATCGCATTCTCCCGATAAATTGACCCCTGGATTCATTCATCGGCTATCAGCCTGTACTTCTGCCAGGAAATTTCCAGTTTTTTTAGCAGGTCATTATAAGGTCCAAAACCGTGCAGTGAAGCAAGTAACGGGTCGTCACGGAAAAATATATAGCATGGAAAACCATTTTCAGCAACCCATATAAGTTTATCTACAGACTCCTGGTGTTCTCCCATCAATGCAGAAGCTTCAGCGAGATTATAATATGCATGATGAAAGTGACCGGTCGTCAGATTGCTTTTTTCGCAAAATTCAATTTTGTTCAGCGCGCCTGTTCTGTCTCCCTGTTTGGCAAGAAGAACTGCAATCGCACTATTAATAAACAGCTCAGATGGATTCTTTTTTATACGGAGCGACAGAATTTTTTCTGCTTCAGCGAGACGGCCAAGAGCTATAAGAGATGTGGCCCAGAAAGAGGCTCTGAGAGGTGAAATAAGATGGTCCGGCGTTTGTCTGAAAAGTTCATTCACTTGTTCAAGGCGCTCCTGTTTCGAGCTAAAATAATACGGGGATATTATATCAAGACTAGGGATCTTGTTATCGGGATTTATTTGTATCGCTTTATTTATCACATCAATTGATTCCTCTAACAATCCTATGTGCATATAAATTACACCGAGGTAGTGAAAGGCGATATCCAGATTCGGGTCAATAGAGATCGCTTTTTTATATTCACGAATTACTTTTTCGTGCGGGAACTTGTTTTTAAATGTCCATGAACCGTAAGCTTTTGCGAAATATCCTTCAGCAAGGTCAGGATCGAGGTAAAGTGACTTTTCCGCCTCGACAAAAGCTTTTTCATCATATCGTCCGTCAGGGTCAATAAAATAGTTTTTATATGAATAAGCCTCGGAGAGTTCTGCATGTGCCAGTGCAAATGAAGGATCAGCTTCAATGGCTTTCTTCAGGAAAATAATACATGAATCAATATCACAGCTGTCCTCAGGACTGATCCTGAATTCGGCTTTCTTGAACCATTCATAAGCTTCCGGATTTGCAGTAATTTTGTTTTTCGGTGGTTCTTTAAGCCTCTCTGATAAAGGATTAACATATGCAGGGTTCTTCAGACTGCCTATTATTTCCTTAATGGCATTTGCTAACTTGTTGACCTGATTCCTGTAGTCCGTTTTGCTTTGATTATCGTATTTGATGTCAGCCGGCTTAAGAGGCCGGTTCACACCTGATTCACGGTAAATAAAATCAATTGATCTTAATACACCGCCGAGCTCATTTTCTATAGCTTCTTTGTCTTCGGGATCAAGTTCATGGATCTTAACGGGAAGAATTCTGCTGATGACATTCCCTCCGGAGAGCCTTATGTCCCGGCCATATTGATCTTCATTTGCTAATTTGTTAAACAAACAAAACTCATTTTGCCAGGCATAACTTTTCGGATCACAATATGTCCGGGAGATAACAGGTATGAAAACAAGGCACCTAATCTTTGGTGCGAGACTTTTATCGACATTATGGATATCGAGAAGTCCATCGTGAGGGTTTTCATCAAAGTAGATTGAGATCTCCTCCTTAAATGTTGCTTCAAGCTCCTTTCGTAGGTTAGTGACAAACTCCGTCACCCAGCTATCATATTTATTGTCTTTCTGGCGATAGCTGATGAAGATGTCGTATTCGTATCCCTTAAAAATGCTTGGCATAGAAGATGTGATTTAACACGACCTTAATGTAGTTCAGATAAATTTAACAATGCTGGCAGACCTTGGTTCAGCTTTTATTAAGCAATTATCTGCCAGATAATTAAGGTCTGGAGACTTATTCTTCTGAGAATCCTACATTATCCAATAACTCACTGAAACGCGGATCGTTCCTGATTGGTTCAAAGGGCGGTTCAATATTTAGCAGGTACATCTCCACCTCGTGATCGGAAAAAGATTTTTCCAGCGATTCAAATGCGGAATTGATTTCTCCCATCTGGGCATAAATCATAGCAAGGTAAAAAGATGGACTGCCTACGGAGTGCATATCAATTCTTTTAAGAAGTTTCTCAATGATCCTTCCGGTTTCATCGGGTCTGTTTGTCTTAAAAAAGGAGATTGCCTTTACAGCCTCAAGACGGGGAGAATCAGCATCGGGAAAGTCATTGATTATCTGATTGACAAGATCAATAGCTTCAACATATTTGTTCAGATACATGTAAATGCGTGCAGATTCAGACCGAACCTGAATATTATCTTGTATTTTAGGGGTTGCAAGCGCTTTTCTTATTTTACCCTCAGGATCATGATCGGCAAAATAGGAGCTTGTTAGTACTCCAACCCAGGCTTCCCAGTTTTTTGAATCAAAATTTATATTGTTGATAGCTCCATCATAGGCTTCATTAAAATTTCCGATGGCAATTAAGTAATCAGTCCAGCTGTAATTGGGAAAAATCCGCCGGGCTTCCCGATACTCTTCAGCAGCAGCTTTGAAGTTCCATTCAAACCATAGCAGCGACCGTGCATAGAACTCATGAGCCTGGCCATTGTCCGGATTTAATTCCAGCGACCTTATAAAATATGGTTTCGCGACATTCCAGACTTCGCTGGTATTATAGACTGCTGAAGTTGAAATCTGAGTATCGCCTGAAGAAATGAATAATCCTAATTGTGCATAAGCCGTACAAAAGTCAGGATCCAATTCAATAGCTTTTTTTAATAACTGCACGGCTTTACTCTTGTCCAAATTATTGTAAGAATATGACATGGCCTGGAGGTAGAGCTTATACGCTTCCGGACTGGATGTAAGTTCCAGATCAATTATACTTTTGGCTTCAGGACTAATTTCTGCTTTAAGGGCTTTTGCAACTTCCGTAGCAACTTCGCTTTGGATGGAAAAGATGTCGGAAAAAGCTCTGTCATAGTCTCCTGACCATAAAAGTTCATCAGTTCTGGCTTTGATTAACTGAACAGTAATACGCACCGTATTTTCATCTAGCCTTACACTCCCTTCCAGAATATTTGCAACGCCAAGCTCTGTGGCTATTTTCCTGAGTGATTTTTTTGTCTCTCCTTTGTATTGCATGCAGGAAGTCCTTGAGGTAACCTTTAAATCCCCGATCCTGTACAGATTATTCAGGACCTCTTCAAGCATCCCGTCAGAGAAATATTCCTTGTCATGTTGCGGACTCAGATCCACAAAAGGCAGAACAGCTATTGTTTTCTCAAATTTCGCGTCAGGCTTCTTTTCCCTTTTTGAAAAATGTAAATATGAGAATAACACAACAGCGAGTAAAATTAATGTAGCAACAGCGGGCAAAATTTTTTTTAAGATGGGGCCGGACTTTTTCTGACCGTTTTTCCCTGTTTCAGGTGCTTTATCTCCTCGCTGTATCCCGTTAATTAAAGCCTTTATGGTATTGGCTACCTTGTTCACCTGATCGCGGTAGAGAGTTTTATTAAGGTTATCGCCGGGTCTGTCTTCATTGGATCGCAGAGGCCTGTTCACTCCGGGAGATTTATAAATAAACTCAATTGCTCTCAGCATTCCTCCAATTTCGTCTTCAAGGAGCTTTTTATCAGCGTCATCAAGATCATGGATCTTCACAGGAAGAATTCTGCTTGTAACATTTCCGTTGCCTAGTTTTATATCTCTTCCAAATTGATCACTTCGGGATAATCTGTTAAAAGCTTTAAATTCATGTTGCCATGCAAAGGATCGTGGATCGCAATATGTTTGTGAAATGATGGGAATAAAAACAAGGCTTTTCAGTTTCTCCTTAAGTGAGGCATCAACATCATAAGTTTCCAGGATACCGTCCTGTGGATTTTGATCAAAGTAGATTGTTACCTCATCCTTGAAAGTAGCTTCCAGTTCCTTCCTCAGGTTATTCACAAATTCAGTTACCCAGCCATCGTACTTATTGTCTTTCTGGCGGTAGCTGATAAAAATGTCGTATTCATAACCCTGAATTATACTTGACATGGAAGATGTGATTTAACACGACCTTAATGTAGTACAGATAAAATTAACAATGCTGGCAGACCTTGGTTCAGCTTGGATTAAGCCAATTATTTGCCAGATAATTAACCGGTCCAGCCGTCCCTGCCTGGGTTTTGAGTTATTAATTGCTTCAGGGGTATGTTCGGAACTGATATTTTCGAAATGCGTGAAATGATACAGGTTATAACTTCTTAACATTTTTCTGCAGCTCCCGCATCTCGTTGAGAGTATCTGTCAGCAGCCTGTTATTGATATCTGTGAACCTGGCGATTACATATTGCGTATACAATTCAAGGTTATCCTGAACGTTGCTCAAACCCGTATCTTTCAGGAAATCTTCCTGTAAGTCGTTGAACCTGCTTTTAGGAGCTATAAAAATCATATTCTTAAGTTTTAATTTATGTCTTATAAAATTACAAAATCATTTCTTCCCGCCCAACCCGCGCTGCAGGTTACTCTCATGTCTGACCTCAAAGCGATTATGAAAACCAAAAGGGCATGGATTCATTGCGGCAACCTTTAAATCGCCAACCATTGAATTTTTTTTAAAATGATCTATTTTTTATATCAATAGTTCAAAATTTAACAAACCATCCCTCTCCCATTCAATAAATTTGATATGTATTCAACCTGATTATTTTAAAAATAAGGCTACATGTCACTGGCTGACCTTATATATGTTGAAACCCTGATCAGACATTTTGCTATAAAGAATACATATTAAATAATCCTTTCAATTGCTACTTAAAAATCAAACTTATGCTTAAACGAACTGTATTTTTTGTTTTGTTGCTTTTGGCTAATCTTAGCCTGATGGCTCAGCAAACAATTACTGGTGTCGTCAAGGACACGGGCGGGCAGCCTATGTCCGGAGTAACAGTTGTGGTTAAGGGCACCTCTGCAGGTACCCTGACCGGGACGGACGGAAAGTATTCTCTTCCCGTGCCTGCAGGAGCCACCACCCTACAATTTTCATTTATCGGTTTCACTAATCTTGAAGTGCCGATCAGCGGTAAATCTGTAATTGATGCTACTCTTCAGCAGGCTATTACCGAAATGTCCGAAGTTGTGGTTGTGGGATACGGAACTCAGAGAAGGTCCACGGTAACAGGTGCAATCACGTCTGTCAGCAGCAAGGAATTAACCAGCGTACCTGTTGCTACTGCCGACCAGGCTTTGCAGGGCCGTGCTTCAGGCGTTACGATTGTAAATAACGGATCACCGGGCACAGCTCCTACCATAAGGATCAGGGGGCTCAGCACCATGAACTCCAATGATCCTCTCATCGTGATCGATGGAGTTGTCTCAAACAGCATGGTGAATCTGAACCCGAATGATATTGAATCAGTCGAGGTATTAAAAGATGCTTCCACAACAGCCATTTATGGTTCATTGGGATCTCATGGCGTTATCATGGTCACCACAAAAAAAGGAAAACCCGGTAAGACTACCATTGAATTTGACAGCTATGCAGGTCAACAATGGAATAACAAGAGGTACGACCTGATGAATGTGGACCAGTACCTTCAGTATGCCGGCTCTGCGGACGTGACTTCCCCTCCGCCGGTATTAACTGATGCCCAGTATGCATCAAGGCTCAAGTGGGCAAATACGAACTGGCAGGATGAGATTTTCCGCAAAGGCATAATGGAAGGCATCAACTTAGGTGTCTCAAGCGGAACTGAAAACGGGGCATTCAGAATATCCGGCGGATATGTCAAAAGTGATGGTGATATGATAGGCACCGGGTACAGCAGATATAATTTCAGGTCCAACAGTGATTATAAACACGGAATAATAACTGTTGGTGAAAACATCGGGGTATCTTTTTCAACATTGAATCCGTTACAATCGTCAGGAGGCCGGTCCTTAATCCAGCATGCTATTAAGATGGCTCCATATCTGCCGGTATACAATGCTGACAATGTAGGCGGATTCCAGGGTCCTCATTCTGCTGTTGACGGGCAGGATGCCGAAAATCCGGTCAGGGTTGTTTCCATGTATGGTGATGTACAGAAAACATCAGATCTCCTGGGTGACATCTATGCCGATGTTGAAATAATCAAAGGATTAAAATTCAGATCGGTAGTTGGTATGGAGGATATCAGGCTTCTCGACAACCAGTTTCAACCTTCCTGGAAAGATGACAACCTGCCGGGAGGAGCGACGCATTCCAACGCAAATGCCATTATCGGGAAAAACATGTCCAACTACCAGTCGCTTATATACACCAACAGTCTGAATTATACCAAAACACTGGCAGAGAAACACAACCTGGAACTATTGGGGGTTATTGAATATGCAACTATAGACCGGAGATATACCAATGCATCAAGCCAGAATACCATCAGCAGCGATGTACAGGAGTTGACTAATACTACAGTATCGGTATCCTCTGCATCTGATCATTACAAAAGGATCGGTTACCTCGCGAGGTTAAACTATAACTTCGACCAGAAGTATATTTTTGCAGCCTCGATCAGAAAAGACGCTTCTTCAAGATTTGGCTCCAACAACCGCTGGGGTACATTCCCTTCAGTAGCTGTAGGCTGGAGACTTGATAAAGAAGCTTTTCTGGAGGATGTTGCCATTATAAGTACTTTGAAGCTGAGAGCAAGCTGGGGAAAAGCAGGTAATGACAATATAGGTAATTACAGCTATGCTTCCACCCTTACTTCCAACATGAATTATGTAATTAACAACCAGCTGGCCCCCGGCACAACTCCTTCCGGTCCTGCAAATTCAGCTTTGAAATGGGAATCTACTACCATGCAAAACATTGGAATTGACCTTGGCCTGGCTGAAAACAAATTCACTTTTTCTGCAGAATATTTCAAGAATAAAAGCAGTGACCTGCTCATGAACTTGAATACAGCTGCTTCTCTGGGTGTTTATAACGGTTCCATAGCCAAGAATGTTGGTTCAGTTGAAACGCATGGCTTTGAATTTCAATTAGGTTATTCCCAGGCTGAAGGGGAACTGCAATGGTCGGCTAATTTAAATATCGGGACCTCCAAAAACAAAGTCCTGGATCTGGGTGGCCTTCTATCTGTCGATCCCGGTTCCCAATGGCAAAATCAACCCATTACACGTCTTGAGGTCGGAAAGCCATTGTTCTTTTTCTACGGTTGGAAATTTGACGGAATATTTCAATCCAATGAAGAAGCAGCTACTTACCTGAACGGTGGACAACTTGCAGCAAATGGCGGTGTTGGCGCACAGGGAGGAGACTATCGCATTGTTGATGTAAACGGGGATGGTAAAATAACTTCAGCTGACCAGACCAACATCGGGAACCCATTCCCGAAAATGACGATGGGCTTGAATTTCAATGCCAACTATAAAGGATTTGATCTCAGCTTATTCGTTTTTGGTTCCTATGGCAATGACGTTTATAATAATACCTATTATGATTTAACAGGTATGACAAGATTGTTTAACGCCTCGGTCGATGTACTCAGAAGGTGGCAAAAAGATGGAGATGTAACTGATATTCCCAGGCCGTCTGCAGCAGGACCGAATGTACAGATATCATCGCGTGGTGTTCAGGATGGAACCTATACAAGATTAAAAAATGCTACATTGGGTTACAACCTTCCTTCAAGCCTGTTTGGCAATAAGATATCCAGGTTCAGAATATACCTGAGCGGTCAGAATTTACTTACTCTCACCAGGTATAAAGGTTTGGATCCTGAGGTCGGTTTTTACCAGCCCGCAGGAACTACAGTCGGATATATAGGGAGTGGCGCCTTAACTGGTAATGGTTACCCTTCAGTCAACTTTAATACAGGAATTGACTATGGTGTCTATCCCATGCCAAAATCATTTACCGGTGGTATTCAAATTACATTCTAAAAAGTATAAATATGAAATTGAAATATTTATCTCTGACAATTGTATTCGGTACATTAGCCCTGGCTAATTCCTGTAATCCGGATAAACTGAGCCTGACAAATCCAAACCAATTGCAGCCCGAAACTTTCTTTAAAACCGAGAACCAGGTCCAATCTGCAATCAATGCTATATATGGAAGCATGCAAACCACTGCAATGTACAATCGCCATATATGGTTTGGAAATGATAATATGTCACATGAAAATGCCGGGAACCCTCAACTTGAAGCAGACAAACGTCAATATCTTAATTTTGACTTTGATTATACCCATGGGGCAATCGGTGATTACTGGGAAAGCTGTTACAGGGGCATTAACAAGGCAAACTTTGTTATAAACAATAAAGATATTGCTGCAAGAATCCCTGATGCGCAGTTGTCCGCCGTGATGAAAGCCAAATATGATGGTGAAGCTAAATTTCTAAGGGCTGCCTACTATTTCTGGCTTGTTACCAAATTTGGTGATTGTCCTATACTGCTTGATGTTCCTGCTGATGTCCAGGGAGTAGAAAGAAGTCCTGCATCCGCTGTCTGGGCGCAAATTGAAAAAGATCTTACGGATGCTGCAGGCCAATTGCGCGACAAAGCCGATGAAGAACCCGGAAGAGCGACTAAAGGCGCTGCATGGGGTATGCTGGGCAAAGCACAGCTGTTCCAGAAGAAATATGCAGAAGCACTGGTATCTTTTAATAAGATTACGGGCTACTCTCTGGAAACGAACTACCAGAATAACTTCCTGGAAGAAACAGAACATGGGCCTGAATCATTATTTGAAGTAGAGTTCAATGTTGCTGCGGGCAATTCATCACGCTGGAATTCGGGTGTAAGCGATGT
Organism: Bacteroidales bacterium; assembly: GCA_035299385.1. Lineage (GTDB taxonomy): Bacteria > Bacteroidota > Bacteroidia > Bacteroidales > VadinHA17 > LD21. Next base: position 48,887 of record DATGWQ010000099.1, read on the forward strand.
AGGCTTAAATGAATCATGCTTCAGGGGACAGGAATACGGTTGTATGGACTGGTACAATGTATTCCCGTCTGTAAACCTGACAAGTGAGTTTGAACCAGGTGATCCAAGATTTGGCTTCTGTTTTTATGTGAACGGCGAGAAATATAACAGTGGCGCAAATACAATCGCAATAACTCCCCTGGCTCAATCCGATGGCAGCACATATCCAAGAATTGGCTGGAAAAAATACCAGAACTATTACAAATACGCAAGCGAGAGTACAGTATCACCAGGACAGGCATCAGGTATTAACATGAAGATACTAAGGTATGCAGATGTGCTGTTGATGAGGGCAGAATGCAAAGCCAATACAGGTGACATTGCTGGTGCAGTTGCAGATATGAACCTTGTCCGGGCAAGGCCGAGTGTAAATATGCCGCTATATGGCACTCCGGCAATGGATGCCAAGTATCCTGTAAATAACCTTGCGAATTTTATGGTTGCACTCGAACATGAGCGTAAAGTCGAATTATGCGGTGAACAGGTTCGTTTCCCGGATCTTGTACGTTGGGGTCGCCTCGCACCATTCATTGCCCAGCTGATAGCCGGTAACCAGCTGCCTATAAAGGAGAAAGCAGATATCAAATTTGATCCGGCCAAAAATCAGTTATGGCCAATACCACAACGTGAGATGCAGAGTAATAAAAAGATGACTCAAAACCCCGGATATTAAGGGGTATATTTAAACTGAATAAAGAAGAGGCTGTTTCAAAAGAAAACGGCCTCTTTTTTTTAGATTTTATTACCCGGTCTGAAGACAGTTCTGAATATTCAGCCTGCCATACTCAAATTAACCCGTTTTACACCATCTTTTTGGATCATTTACAATATATTAGTTCCTGCATTAATAAATGCTTATGCAAACATCAGTTCTGATGCTGTCTGATAAAACAAAAATCATCGGAGTTGTTTTATTTATTATAATCATCGCCGGTATATCATGTGATCATCCCGATGAGGGTAAAAACCCGGCACTTTTTCAGAAATTACCATCAAAAAAGACAAGCATTACATTTGAAAACACTCTGACACAAAGTGACACATTGAATTATTTCCTGTACCCCTATATTTATATGGGTGGCGGAGTCTCAGCCTGCGACTTCAATAACGACGGCCTGACGGATCTATATTTTGTTGGGAATATGGTACCGGACAGGATGTATCTTAACCGGGGTGGTTTTACCTTTGAAGATGTGACTGAAATTTCGAACACCGGAGGAGGCACTTGCTGGAAGCTTGGATCAACTGTTTGCGATATAAATACTGACGGTCTGCCTGATATCTATGTATGTGTTTCGGGACTTACAGGTAATCACGAAAACTTGTTGTTTGTAAACCAGGGAACAAACGAATCAGGCATTCCCGTTTTCAGGGAGGAAGCAAAGAAATACGGCATAAACGATCCCGGGATGAGCACACAGGCTGTTTTTTTCGACTATGATAACGACGGGGATATGGATCTGTATGTGGCCAATTATCCGATTACATCATTTAAAGCCACACCTTATGTTTATAAACAAATGATGATAAATGCAAGATGGATCGATTCTGGTCATTTATATAGAAATAACAGCGATGGCAGTTTTACGGATGTTACAAAAGTGAGTGGCATGCTGGCTTTTGGATTGACACTTAGTGCAACGGCCGGCGATTTTAACCAGGATGGATTCAAGGATCTGTACATTTCCAACGATTTTACATGTCCCGATTACTTTTACTTCAACAACGGTGACGGGACATTTTCAGACAAAGCAGGGGAAGTTCTCGGACAAACCTCTTTTTATGGTATGGGTGCCGACATAGCTGATTATAATAACGACTTATTACCCGATATCATGCAAATCGATATGGCTCCTGAGGACAACAAGCGGGCTAAAGTTAACATGTCGAGTATGCCTCCTGAAGAGTTTGAAGAGATGGTGAAAGAAGGTTTGCATTTTCAATACAGGTTCAGCACCCTGAACATGAACCGGGGTATTTTTAAAAATGGCCTGCCATTTTTTACTAATTCGGCCTGGATAGCTGGAGTAACATCGACCGACTGGAGCTGGGCCGCACTGTTTGCTGATTTTGATCTGGACGGCTGGAAAGATCTGTATATCACAAATGGGTCCCGCCGCGATATGAATAATGCAGATTATTTCAATAAGATCGGCCAAACGGATTATTTCAGCAACGGTCCGGATAAGCATGAATTGCTGGAGCAAGCCATAAACATGCCAGCCCAGTCCCTTCCAAATTATATTTTCAGAAATAATGGCGATCTGACATTTACCCGTTATAACAAAGAGTGGAACATAACTGAACCGAGTTTTTCGAACGGAGTGGCCTATGCTGATCTTGACAATGACGGCGATCTTGATCTTGCTGTAAATAACATAGATCAGGAAGCATTAATTTATAAAAACAAGGCCATCGAAAGCAAATCGGGAAATTATCTGAAGGTCAAATTTGAGGGGCCACCTGAAAATAAATTTGGAATTGGAGCTGTAATAAATATCTGGCATAACGGAAAAAAACAAATGTCAGAACTTACTTTGACAAGAGGTTACCTGTCGTCTGTGGAGCCTGTACTCTATTTTGGCCTGGCAAAAGACCAGGTTATCGATTCCTTAAAGGTGATTTGGAGTGACGGCAAAATACAGGTACTGACAAATATCAATTCAAATTCATGCCTTGTCTTGCATGAAGCAGATGCTAAACTTTTTAAGGAAAAAAGGGAGATAAAAAATCCAGTTTTTAAGGAAATTACAGACAATCTTACTTTTGGATTTACTCATAAAGAAGACTTTTTTGATGATTATCAAAGCCAGGTCCTGTTACCTTATAAGTTGTCTAAACTTGGACCATGCATAGCCGTTGCTGATGTAAACAATGATAATCTCGACGATTTTTTTGCAGGAAATGCTTCCGGGAGTTCCGGCAAGCTGTTTATCCAAAATTCAGAGGGCTCCTTTTCAATTCAAAACGGCCCCTGGCAACATGACAGCATATATGAAGATGCAGGCTGTTTATTCTTCGATGCCGATAATGATGGGGACGCCGACTTGTTTGTAGTATCAGGCGGAAACGAATTCCAGGAAGGTTCAGAGAATTATAACAGCCGGCTCTATACAAATGATGGAAACGGAGGGTTTGCAATGAGTAAAGAAGCAGTACCCCTGGTTACAACAAGCGGATCGTGTGTTAAGCCCCTTGATTTCGATAATGACGGCGATCTGGATCTATTTATCGGGGGAAGGCAGGTTCCGGGAAAATATCCCTTCCCGCCAAGGAGCTGGTTACTGGAAAACAGGAGCAGTAATGGTATCCCGAAATTTGTAGATGTTACCAATGAAACAGCACCTGGTCTTTTAAATGCAGGTATGGTTACCTCTGCATTTTGCGGCGATATTGATAATGATCAATGGACTGATCTTGTGATCGCAGGAGAATGGATGCCAATCTGTATTTATAAAAATATCCAGGGGAAATTTAAAAAAGCTGCTATTGAAGGTACCAGGGGCTGGTGGTTCAGCATTGATGGCGCCGACTTTGATAAGGATGGAGATGCCGACCTGGCAGCGGGCAATCTGGGATTGAACTGCAGGTATAAAGCCGGCAGGGATAAAACCTTTGACGTCTATGCAAACGACTTCGATAAAGATGGGAAATGGGATATAGTATTGAGCTATTATCAGGGGAATAAACAATTTCCGCTAAGGGGCAGAGAATGTTTTGTGCGGCAAAATCCGGGTATTGCTTTTAAGTTTCCCACCTATGAAGAGTTTGGAGAAGCCACAGTGCCGGATATTTATACCCAAAAAGAATTGGACAAGTCATTGCACCTGCAGGTGGAAACATTTGCAAGTTGTTACTTTGAGAATGTTGGAAACTGTACTTTCAAAATGCATGCGTTTCCAAACGAAGCTCAATTATCATCGATCAACGACATAATTATTGAGGATTTTAATAAAGATGGAAACCAGGATATCCTGGCTGCCGGGAATCTTTTTAATATGGAAATTGTGACACCACGCAACGATGGCAGTATCGGAGTATTGCTGGAAGGAGACGGTAATGGCAATTTTAAAATAAGACCAGGTTATGAAACCGGGTTTTTTGCTCCGGATGATGTAAAATCCCTGGCATTGGTTAATCTGAAAACCGGGGAGAAACTGGTTCTGGCGGGAAATAACAACAAGAAACTACAAATATTTAGCATTAAGAAATAAATCAATCTTTATCTATATGAGGATCTATTCATTACTATGCTTAACCTGGATATTGTTTTTTTCATGCGGCAGACTTAATGAAGGAACCTTTAGAAAACTATCACCTTCAGGGACAGGTATTGATTTCAATAATCAAGTAACAGAAAATGACACCCTGAATTATATGATCTTCCCCTACATGTATATGGGAGGAGGTGTCTCGGTGGGTGACATAAATAATGACGGTCTTGATGATATCTTTTTTACCGGAAACCTGGTTCATAACAGGCTCTACCTCAACAAAGGCAATATGAAATTTGAAGATATATCTGAAAAAGCAGGTGTATCGGGAAATCACCAATGGTTTACAGGGTCAACAATGGCGGATGTAAATAATGACGGATGGCTGGATATTTACGTATGTGTCTCGTCAAAATATAAACCTTCTGATAACCTGCTGTTTATTAACAATAAGAACAACACTTTTACCGAATGTGCAAAAGCATATGGTATAAACGATCAAAGTTCATCTGTGCAGTCCGCTTTTTTTGATTATAACAATGACGGGCTGCTTGATCTGTTTGTTGCGAACTATCCGATTGTACTGGTCAGCATGGGTGCGGATTTTTATCATAAAAAAATGATCGAAAATAAATATGAAGAATCAGGGCACCTTTATAAAAACAATGGCAATGGCACTTTTACCGACGTGACCACGGAAGCCGGGGTACAAAACTTCGGAATGTCAATCGGAGTGATTGCGGTGGATTTAAATAATGACGGGTGGAAAGACCTGTATGTGTCGAATGATTTCAATGTACCTGATTGCCTTTATCTGAATAACGGCAATGGTACATTCAGGAACGTTATAAAGGAAGCTGCTTCTCAAATCTCCATTTTTGGAATGGGCATTGATGCCGCCGATATTAACAATGACGGGCTCACAGATTTGTTCCAGATAGATATGACACCTGAGGATCATTTCAGGAGGATGGTCAATGTAATACCAATGAGCCATCAGACATTTAACCGCAGCCTGGAATATGGTCTTCATTATCAGTACATGCAAAACTCTTTGCAGCTAAACAACGGTATATTTAATAACACCCCCATTTTCAGCAATATATCGCTGTATGCAGGTGTTGCATACACCGATTGGAGCTGGGGAGGCCTTTTTATGGATATTGATAACGACGGGAACAAGGATCTGTTTGTAACAAACGGTGTCCTTAAGGATATAAACAACCGGGATATCATGGATAATCCAAGGGAAAATATGTATTTCAAATCCAAAGAGGTATATAGTCCTGAACTATTTCCCAGCACCCCCGTAAAAAACTACGTATTTAAAAATAACGGTGATTTTACATTCACCAACAAAACTGACAGCTGGGGATTCGGAGAAATGACCATGTCAAATGGTATATCATACGGCGATTTTGACAATGACGGGGATCTTGACCTTGTGATCAACAATGCTAATGAACTTTCATATCTGTACGAAAATAAAATACCTGGGAAGAACGCTCACTACATAAAAATCAAACTGGCCGGGCCGGCAGCAAATTTATTTGGTCTGGGAAGCATTGTTACAGCAGAAACCGGCAATATCCATCAAAAGCAGGAACTCACGCTCACGCGAGGCTATCAGTCAAGTGCCCCTCCCGTGATATATTTCGGACTTGGCGATAAAGCAATAATCGATAAATTAACAATTACCTGGCCGGACAGCAAACGACAAATACTGAAACATGTAAATGCCGATCAGACATTGATACTAAACTATAACGATGCAGTCATTCCGGAACAGGAAAAAACGGCAAAAAAATCAGCATTCATCGATATTACAAGGCAGGCAGGGATTACATTCCTTCACCGCGAGAATAAATTCGATGATTTTGAATATGAAAAAATGCTTCCATATAAAAATTCGCAGATGGGTCCCGGCCTGGCCATTGGTGATGTGAATGGTGACGGGCTTGAAGATTTTTATGTCGGAAACGGCAAAGGCTTTAAAGGAGCTATGTACCTGCAATCAGAAAAAGCTGTATTCAGCGAAGCTCCCGGGCCCTGGATAAGCGATTCGCTCTATGAAGATACCGGGGCGTTGATGTTCGATGCTGACAAAGATGGACGATTGGATTTATATGTGGTCAGCGGAGGGAACAACAACAGGGAAAAAGAGGAATATTATGAGGACAGATTGTACTTAAATACGGAAAAGGGTTTTGTCAGATGCAGGAATTGTCTTCCTGCTGGTCTGTACAAAAGCGGAAAATGTGTAAAAGCTGCGGATTACGACAAAGATGGTCATCCCGATCTATTTGTCGGTGGACGAATTGTGCCTGGCAAATATCCATGGCCGGCTGACAGTTATTTATTGAGGAATAACGGAGGGAAAGGTACTGATCTGAAATTTGAAAATGTCACTGAAAAAACCGCGCCCGGTCTTTCAAATTCAGGACTTGTTACAGATGCTGCCTGGGATGACTTTGATGGTGATGGTTCCGTTGACCTTATAGTGGTAGGTGAATGGATGAACATTCACTTTTTGGACAATACCCCTGAGGGATTTATCGATGTTACAGATAAGTGGGGTTTGGGAGAAACGACAGGCTGGTGGAACTGCATTTATACCTGCGATATTGACGGTGATGGTGATAATGATTACCTGGCGGGTAATCTCGGGTTAAATTACAAGTATAAAAGCAGCGAAAAAGAACCATTTGAAATATATTCCAATGATTTTGATCTGAATGGCACAAATGATATAGTGCTGGGTTATTGGGAGAAGGGCAGGAATTATCCGGTCAATGGTCTCGATGCCAGTGCCGGTCAGATCCCTGTAATCGGACTCAGATACAAGAGTTATGAAGAATTTGCAAAGGCAACTCTGCAGGATATATATGGAGACGGGATGCTGAAGGCTTCCCTGCATTACAAGATAAATACTTTTGCAAATTCCTGGATTGAAAATAAAGGGAAGGAGGGTTTTGCAATGCACAACCTCCCGGACAGAGCGCAATTTTCTTCAATAAATGATTTTGCAGAAGTGAAATATAAAAATAATAGTATCTCATTCATCGCTGCCGGCAACTTGTATGGGTCGGAAATAGAGACCCCGAGAAACGATGGAAGTATCGGGCTTGTATTGCAGCCAGGTCCCCGTGAAGAGATAATAGCTGTTCCGCCGGATGAAAGTACATTTATTATCAGGGGTGAGGTAAAAGCGATAAGGAAGATTAAATTGGCAACAGGCAAAGATGCTTTCCTGTTCGCTTTGAATAATGATTCCCTGAAATTGATTGAACCCGGCTTTAATCCATAAGGTCAAATATTTCGACCATCGATTGTCTGGATACTCCCGTCATTGTTGTACTCCATTTCAATTACTTTAAGGCTTCGTAGCCAGGTTTTCCCGCCTGATGGAACACTGTCGTGATGGAACAGGTACCATTTGCCTTTGAATTCCACGATTGAATGGTGGGTAGTCCAGCCCACCACCGGGGTGAGGATCACGCCCATGTAGGTAAATGGTCCATAGGGATTATCGCCGACAGCATAGCATAATAAGTGAGTATCGCCTGTGGAATAGGAGAAGTAATACCTGCCATTGTATATATGCATCCATGATGCTTCGAAGAAACGGCGTTCTGTTTGTCCGGCTTTAACAGGACCCTTACCCTGATTCATTATCACAACCGGGCGAGGCTCTTCGGCAAACTCCAGCATATCGTCCGACAAACGAACAACCCTTGATGGCAAAGCTACCTGATCACCTGAAGGCAAATATGCAAATTCAAGGGCTTTGTTATTTTTATAACGCTGTAACTGGCCTCCCCATAAACCACCAAAATACATGTAGTGCGTACCATCAGTATCGCGGAATACAGCTGGGTCGATGCTGTAACTTCCCCTGACCGGGTCCGGCCGGGGAATGAAGGGACCAGCAGGACTGTCAGAAACAGCTACACCCAAACGGAATATATCAGTTTTGTCCTTAAGGGAATAATACATGTAATATTTACCATTCCTGAATGCAACGTCGCAATCCCACAACTGACGGCCTGCCCAGGGGATATCGCTTATTTTAAGTACAACCCCATGGTCGGTCAGCGGTTCGCTTTCAATATCCGAAGTAGAGAAAACATGGTAATCTTTCATGTCGAAATGATCGCCATTATCATTTTCGGGAATGCCTGATTCCCGGTCGTGCGATGGATAGATGTACAGCTTTCCATCGAAAACATGAACGGCAGGGTCAGCCATGAAATCATCCCCGACAAGGTATTTTGCCTGTTTCATTTCAAAGCTTTATTTTTTTGCCATTTTAATCATTTCATCGACCACGGTCTTGCGCTGGTTATTGCGGTCGAAGAGTACAGGATAATCTTTCCTGCCCCGGATAGGGAAATTGTTCAGCCATGATACCGCATCGTTCAAGCCCCAAATAGTGAACCTGTCGATAACATCATCGTATTTGAGATAAAGTTGAAACATATCCAACACGCGTTTATTCCATTTTTGAAGGATGGAGTCAGGCACACTTTCACGATAAGGGTCCATTTCCGGCGAGTACTTGAAATTTGCAGAAATGTTTGCACCGGAATACGGATTCGGAAGAATAGAAATATCCCATTCGGTAATCAGTATCTTCACACCGGCAGACTTAAGTTTCCTGAAGCTGGCTTCTGTATTTTCAAGAGTAGGGCTGTCCATGTGCATATGAGCCTGGGACCCAACTGCGTCTATCCTGATACCGGCGTCTTTGAGTTCTTTTATCATCCCCATTATGGCATCGCATTTTGCCGGTGTTTCCACATTATAATCGTTGTAATAGAGCTCTGCACCGGGATCGGCTTCATGAGCAAACTGAAAAGCATATTTGATGTAATCTTTGCCGAGTATCTGGTAGAACTTGCTTTTGCGGTATGATCCGTTGTCCTCAAAAGCTTCATTCACAACGTCCCAGCCTTTTATCCGGGTTTTATACCTGCCCACAACTGCTGTGATGTGCTGATGCATGCGTTCTTTAAGGACTTCCGGAGTGACATCTTTCCCATTTTCATCGACAAAGAACCATTTGCCAATCTGGGAATGCCAGATAAGACAATGACCTGTTACAACCAGGTTGTTCTTTTCTCCGAAAGCAACAAATTTGTCAGCGTCCGTCCAATTGTATCTATTTTCCTCCGGATGTATTAATCCCGGCTTCATGCAGTTTTCAGCGACGACAGCGTTGAATTCCCTGGTAATCAAGTCTGATTCAATAGATTTCATTCCATTGACCTGTTGCATATTAACAGCAACTCCAACCAGAAATTTCCCTTTGGCAGCATCAGCTAATGCATTTTGCGCCATAGCATGCATGCATGGGAAAAAAGCAATAGCGGTTATTGCAGAAATAGTTTTTATTTTCATTTATCTGAAATTAATGTATTATCTCTGCCCTCTGCGGGCGTTCAATTCAGTTTCAATCCTGACTTCCATCTTTTTATCGATTACATAGAAAAAAAGTAATCCGACACCTATAAGGAACGGAATGGATGGATAAATGCTCACGAGCAGCCTTGATCCTTCCGCGACAGTTTCAGGTTGAATGATTTCTTTCCCTGCCAGCGCACTTTCTTTCGGGACATACCCGTATAAACTTAAAATCCATGCAATCAGAGCGCCTCCGATTGAAAGCCCTGCCTTAAGGCCTACCATCATGGCGGAAAAAATAATTGCAGTTGCCCTGTGGTTTGTTTTCCATTCAGAATAGTCAGCAACATCAGCGATCATGGCCCAAAGAATAGGAATGGTAATCCCATATGAAAATCCATGCAACATCTGTGAAACGAACATCAGGATCACATTTTCCGGTCTGAAAAAGATAAAAATAAGGATAAAAACAGTAGCAGTGAGTAATCCATACTTGTAAACATCCCGTTTGCCAAATTTATCTGCAAGCTTTTTTGAAAATGAAATCCCAACGATCATAAAGATTATGCCTCCGGCATTGAATAAACCAAAGCCCGCTGCAACCGGATCTGATCCAAAGAAATTTATACCTATGGCGGATAATCTTGAAATTAGAGGACCTATAAATTCACTTAACGCGGATTTATCAACGTAATTATTAAAATAATAAACATAAGAACCTCCTTTCATCGCGAGAGTGATAAACACCAAAATTGTTAAGACCAGCATTATCAGCCAGGGCCTGTTCTTCGAAAGATCAGACAGGTCATCGCGGATCGATGATTTTTGCTCCAGTCGCGGAATGACGCGCTCCCTTGTTGAAAAGAAAGTGATGATCAACATGATAGTCCCGATAGCAGCCAGCCATGTCATCACTGCTTCAATTCCCGCTGCTTTGTCCCCATGTCCTGCATATTCTATGATTGGCAGCATAAAAACCTGTACAAAAAACTGAGCAAACATTACCGCGACAAACCGGTACGATGAAATACTGTTCCTTTCTCCCATGTCACCCGTCAGTACGCCGCTCAAAGCGGCATATGGAAGGTTATTTGAAGCATACATCAACAACAAAAGTGTGTATGTCAATGCGGCATAAATTAATTTCTCTTTGTATGAAAAATCCGGCGTTGAAAAAGCAAGCAGGGCAATGACGCCGAGAGGAATTGAAGTAAATAATACCCAGGGGCGGAATTTACCCCATCGCGAATTGGTCCGGTCGGCCAGTATTCCGATTAAAGGATTAAATATGAATGCGGCAACCAGTCCGACAGTAAGCATTACTATCGAAGCATCGGTGTTTTTTAATCCGTAAATATCGGTGTAGAAATAAGCGAGATAAGTAATTAATGTTTGAAAAACCAGGTTTGCAGCCAGGTCTCCAAGGCTGTACCCGATTTTTTCAATCACCGGGACTTTCTGAGAAGATATACTCATGTTTGTGAGTTAATATTTTGATCTAAACAACATTTTAACCGGCTGCATTAAAACGACAGGGTGCAGAAATCAGAGTATTACAATCTGCACCCCTATCGCAAAAAAACCTGTCTATGTACCAACTAACCTTTCAATTTAAATTTTAAAAGCTCAGGCTGTCACTTTTTAAATGCTCAATTTCTGCCTTTTATGAAAAACTGTCAGTCAAATTTATTTTAAGGGATGCTGTAAGTCTGTCAATTTTGAAATAACAACTATTAAAATTTCTTCACATTAGAAAAAATCGGTTATAAAAATGCTGAGAGTTAACGATCAATCAGGATTCTGCAGATTCTTTTCCGTATTCAGAAGCAAATTCAGATGGGGTTTTTCCAAAATGATCATGAAAACATTTTGAAAAATAGGAGGGAGTAGAAAAGCCTGTGATAAAAGCAATTTCAGAAAAGTTTAAGCGGTCTTCCAATATAAGCTGAGAAGCTTTTTTTAACCGGACCGTTCTGATGAATTCAACTATGGACAAGCCACTGATTGCTTTAACTTTTCTGTATGTTTGAACTTTGCTTAAGGAAACACAATTTGCAAGCTGGTCGACATTCAAGCCGGAATCAGTCAGATTTTCCTCAATAAAAGCCAGTACCTTCCTGATAAAATCATCATCAAGCTTATTTGCCCCGGGGTCCTGAGGTATCAAGGTTGTTTCTTTAAGGTATTTTGAATATATGGCTTGTTTAAAGCTTATCAATCGCTGGACCTGGACTTTCAGCACATCAATATTGAATGGCTTGATCATGTAAACATCTGCTCCCATCTCCAATCCCTCAATCTGTGAATCAATGCCTGTTTTTGCAGATAATATGATTACCGGAATATGAGAGGTTATTACCTCATTTCTTAATTTTTTGCATAATTCAATACCCGACATAACCGGCATCATCACATCAGTGATAATCAGGTCCGGGATGAGGTCATTTGCCATATTCAGGCCTTCTTCACCGTTTTTAGCAAATAGAACTTTATAATCGGACGACAATTCTTCAATCAGGAAATTCCTGATATCCTCTTCATCTTCAATTATTAAAATGCGATAAGCATAATCTTGCCTGGCTGGCATACATTCATTTTGATCTGCAAGCCTGATATTTTTAGCCGGATTTAGCTGTATGGTCTTGCAAAGCTCCGTATTGTCCCTGAAATCAAACTGGACTACAGGAAGGTAAATATCAAAACATGTCTCCAGGTTAGGTTCGCTTTTAACATCAATTTTACCGTTATGAAGCTCAACAAAACTTTTAACAAGAGCCAATCCGATACCGGTTCCCTCAATGGCTTTATTTTGAACATTATTAATCTGGTAATAACGATCAAACACTTTGCTCAGATTTTCTTTGCTGATACCTTCCCCCGTATTTATAACTGATATTTTGACAAATTCAGTTTCCGACTCACAGGATTTTGAAAGGTTTACCATAATAACCCCGTTTACAGGAGTATATTTAAACGCGTTTGATAATAAATTAAAAATAGTTTTCTCAACCATTCCTTTGTCTATCGGGATTTCAAGCCGGTCAAAGGAATAGTTGCTCTTATATTCAATATTCATCGAATCAGCAAGATTATTGAAAAGATTGCTGATTTCAGTTGTCATGGAAACAATTTCACAAAGCTGGAAGTCCGGCTTTAACAACTCCTTTTCAATCTTGCTGAAGTCCATAAGCTCATTGGTAAGCTTCAGCAGGCGATTGCTGCTTTTTAGAACCAACCTTATTCTGTTTCGGTTCAGGTCCGAAAGGCTATCTTCTTTTACCAGTTTCTCAAGGGGATTTATTATCAGAGTCAGAGGAGTGCGAAACTCATGGGAAATATTGGAAAAGAATTCACTTTTCATCTTTTCCGATTCTTCAATTTTTTTGCGTTCATACCTCTCTTTTTCGACAAGAGATTTCTGCAATGTTTTTTGAATAACGAGCTTCCTGTAGGTAAATAACAGGACCAATGCAAATAATAAATAGATACAATAAGCCGTTTTGGAAAGCCAGAATGGAGGCAGATAATGGATCTTTACACTCCTGAAACCGCTTTTCCCGGAGGAATTGACCACCATAATGCTTAAGTTGTATTCTCCAGGATTTGTATTCGGAAGATTAAGACTGCGCTGCCCCGGGCTGAGCATGACCCATTCGCCGTTATTATCAGTCCTGTATTTATACAATATCTTTTCAGGATTTATGTAGTCAATAGCTGCAAATTCAATATTAAGATTGGAACCGTATGGAACATTGATGACTTTGCTGATATTGGCTTCATCTTCAATAATCCGTATTCCCCTGTATTTTTCAGAAGGATTAATCGGTCTGTTATTTATCTTGATATCTGTGAAATAAACAGGGGCAGATATTTCAAAGTTCTGTATTGAATCAGTGTTAAATGTTACCAAAGACTCATTCGTAGAAAACCAGATATTGCCCTCAGAAGATACCGTCGCAGCTCCATTGATAAACTGATTTAGTTTCGCATTGTCGGAGTTGTAGAAATTGAGTATTGATAAATCTTTGCCGTTAATCCTGGAAATGCCATATGATGTTGATACCCAGATATCTCTGTTGTGATCTTCCGTAATACTGTTAATGCTTTCAGATGGAAAATCATTTTTAACAATTAAAAGCTGGCGGTTGTCATTATTCAGATAACAAAGGCCTGAATTGGTACCTATCCATAAATTCCGGTTTTTATCCATGTAAAGACAGTTAATGTAATTACTTGGAAGCTTTTTATTTATTTCCACCGCTTTCCCGATAAATTTATTGCCAGGCAATTCTTCAATTTCGATTATGCCTTCATTCCTGGTGCCCAACCAGTAAATATTGGATCCTGTTTCAACGATGGAGCTTACGGGAGATATTTCCAAATTAAATTGATCTTTATTCTCGGCAGAGTATATCCTGACAACTCTGGAATTTGTTTTTAATTGATCTGAAGACCTGGAATTAAGAAAACCATCCGAAATTTCAAGTACATAAGTATTTCCCCAGCTGCCAACCCATAATCTGCCTTTGCTGTCATCGAAAAAATTTGTTATGTAGGAATTTTCTCTTGGATCACTGGAAAACAGTTCATTTACATCAATAGGCTTTATAGTTCCCTTCAGGTTGCCATCTACAAGGCCTTTTGCATATTTTGAAGGCACAATGTATATTCCAATTCTTGAATAGATAATCCATAAATTGCCTTTTTTGTCCTGATATGTAAAATTGATTTTGTCATTTTGCAGCTGAAGTCCTGAAGTGCCGGAAGTGAATTGTCTGTAGCTGTAATTTTTCGAATCAAAAAGATCCAACTCATTCCTGTTAAAGCTTACCCAAAAACTGTTGCTGTCAGAGGATTGTTTAATTGCATGAATTTCCTTTGATTTTGTATAGTTTTTTTCGAAGAAGCTGTAATATCGGAAATATTCTTTCCGGTAGTAAATTTTTGACAACCCCGATTCTGCCATACTCAGCCATGCAGTACCGGATTCGTCTAAAAAAATCTGATCAATAAAGTTCGACTTTAACTTTATTGGCAGCTTTTCCTCATTACGGTAATTTTCATACCTCAAGGCCCCGCTTTTCTCCTTTTCAAAGATATACAACCCTTCTCCGAAGGTTGCTATCCAGTACCTGTTCCGTTTATCGACAATAGCTGATTTTACTCTTTTGTCACCAATTACCCTGTTGATCTCATTAATAAAAGAATCGTTCACAAGGATATGTTTTGCGGGATCAACAACAAAAACTCCGCCATCCCAGCTTGATGCAAGTATATTCCCTTGGGGATAGTCTGCAAGCCATCTTATAGAGTTCTGATTGTAAGAATCAATTATTTTAAATTGATATGAAACCGGGTCCAGTTCATATAACGGGCTATTTGTCCCTATCCACAGTGAATTGCTCCCGGATTGGGTATAAATGAAATTAATAACATTCGTCTGCAAATTCTTGTGCAAAGGATCAGGCCACAATGTTGTTGCTTCAAAATATGTATTATCGTCAATATCTTCTTTTTCATCAATTACCAGGAGACCTGCGCTTGTAGCAATCCATACCCTGTTTTGATAGAACAGGATCCGGTTGACCTTGGAATTGTTCCCTTCGCTCAATTTTATACTGAAAAGTTCCCCTGTGTGAGAATTGTAATAAACAATCCCTTTCCCGGCGGTACCAATCCAAAAATTCTGATTCTTATCTTCAACAATACAGTAAGTCTCATATTTTAGGGTTCCACTTGCAATAGAATTGATATTTTTGAAATTATATCCATCATACCTGAACAAACCATTCGTGGTACATATCCATAAAAAACCCCTCGAATCCTTATAAACGCTGTTTACGCCGGAAGAAGTCAATCCTTCCTTGTACGAGTAGTCCTCAATCCTTATAGTTTCACGTATGGCAAAAAGAATTTTGGTATGGCCAAAAATCAATATCAACAGAAAAAATATTCCTTTGCGTATCATTTTTGACCTTCTCCTTATTAAATTAAATCGTTCAGCTTCCGTATGGTTTGTTCACATAACACTTTAGCCATACTCACGACTAATTAAATGACTAATAAAGATGATACAAGATATACCACTTAATAAGTAAAGTCAAATTTATTTATCCCGCCCAACCTTCCCTGTCGAGATTCCTGTAGTTTATAGCTTCTGAGATATGTTCAGCACCGATATTTTCGGCGCCGCCAAGGTCGGCAATTGTCCTCGCAACCTTAAGGATCCTGTCGTATGCTCTTGCGCTGAGGCCCCTCATTTCCATCGCGGTCTTCAGCAGCTTCCCTCCTGATTCGTCGAGCTGGCAGTATTTCCTCTGCATCGAAGACGTCATCTGCGCATTTGAATAAATTCCCTTAACGTGTGCGAATCTTTTTGCCTGTACAGCACGCGCCCTGATAACTCTTTCTCGCACATCGGCTGACCTTTCATTGTGACCCCGGTCAGCGAGCTTTTCATAGTTCACAGGCACGACTTCAATGTGAATGTCGATCCTGTCGAGCAATGGTCCCGAGATCCTGTTCAGGTATTTCTGAACCATCCCTGTGGTGCACATGCATTCTTTCTCGGGATGGTTATGAAAACCGCACGGGCAGGGGTTCATTGAAGCCACCAGCATAAAGCTTGCAGGATAGTTCACAGTCGACTTCGCTCTTGAGATGGTGATAACCCTGTCTTCGAGCGGTTGCCTCATCACCTCGAGGACAGATCTTTTAAATTCAGGCAGCTCGTCGAGGAAAAGTACGCCGTTATGGCCCAGTGAAATTTCCCCGGGCTGGGGGTTCGTACCTCCCCCGACCAGGGCGACATCCGAGATCGTATGATGAGGGCTCCTGAAAGGCCTTTTTGTCATGAGTGCGGTATGATCTTCGATCTTTCCTGCAACGGAATGGATCTTGGTTGTCTCGAGCGCCTCCTCAAGCGTGAGCGGGGGAATAATTGTGGCGAGCCGCTTTGCAAGCATGGTCTTGCCTGCACCGGGAGGCCCGATCATCAAAATATTATGGAAACCGGCAGCAGCAACTTCCAGGGCTCTCTTCACATTTTCCTGTCCCCTGACATCCGAAAAGTCGACATCATATTTGTTTGCCTCAGCAGCAAATATACTTTCGAGATCAACCTTGACGGGTTCAAACTTTTTTGTTCCGTTGAAAAAGTCGATCACCTCGGAGATATGTCTCATGCCATAGACATTCAGACCGTCCACAACTGCGGCTTCCTGCACATTTTTTTCAGGTACTATCAGTCCTTTGAACTGCTCTTCCCTTGCTTTCAGTGCGATAGGAAGAATGCCCTTCACAGGCTGGATGGAACCATCGAGGGAGAGCTCTCCCATGATCACAAACGATTCCATCTGATCACATTTCACTTTTTCGTCTGCCACGAGTATCCCTATGGCAAGTGCAAGATCAAAGGAGGAACCTTCTTTCCTGATATCGGCCGGTGCCATGTTGATAAGCACCTGCCTGCCCGGCCACTTCAGCCCGAGCGCCCTAAAAGACGACTCGATCCTCTGCTGGCTTTCCTTCACAGCTGCATCAGCAAGGCCGACAAGCATAAACCTGACACCATGGGAAACATTCACCTCTATTGTGATGGTAACCGCATCAATGCCGCTGACGGCACTGGAGTAAGTTCTGATAAACATAAATTAGCACGTTTAGGAAACACTAAACCAAATATAACAAGGAAAAAGGAGAAAGTCAAGAAAACGCAGATCCTGGCCGAAGCTAAAAAGTGGCCGCATGTTGTGCCGGGCAAACATTGATGACTGCAGCGTGTTATAAATAGTTAAACGGTTTAGCTAGATGTCATTGAATCTTTTTCATCATGCAGTAGCCAGGTGGTTCGAAAAAAGCTTTCAGAATCCGACCGCCGTGCAGACCCGGGCATGGAGTTCCATAAAATCGGGAAACCATACATTGATCGTCGCACCAACCGGTTCCGGAAAAACGCTGGCCGCTTTTCTTTCCGTCATTGACGATCTTGTCTGGCAGGGATTGTCGGGAAAACTGGAACCGGTCACCCAGGTGGTCTATGTATCGCCGCTTAAAGCCTTAAGCAACGACATAGAACGCAACCTGCAGCTGCCGCTGGAGGGGATCAGAAATGAGCTCCTGGATGAAAGATTGCTTTCACCGGACATAAAGGTAATGGTGAGGACCGGCGATACCACGCCGGCAGAACGGGCGGGCATGATAAAACATCCGCCCCACATCCTTGTGACAACACCGGAGTCGCTCTATCTACTTCTCACAAGCATCAACGGACGCTTGATGCTGGGCAATGTTCATACCCTTATCATCGACGAGATCCATGCCCTAGTAGGCGATAAACGTGGATCGCATTTAGCGTTGAGCGTGGAACGGCTGGAAGCCCTTACAACAAAGCCAATGAAACGGATAGGACTTTCCGCAACACAAAAACCGGTCGAAGAAGTAGCCCGTTTCCTTACGGGATCTCAGCCGGGGAAGCAGCTCAATTGCACGATCGTTGATGCCGGTCATTCCCGGAAACTTAATTTGTCTGTCGAAGTGCCCCGTTCGCCACTCACAGCCGTTATGTCCAATGAAGTCTGGGAAGAAATTTACGACATACTTATCGGGCTGATCGGTTCGCATCAAACGACCCTCATTTTTGTAAATACACGGCGCCTGGCCGAACGATTGTCGCATAATCTGAATGAAAAGCTCGGAACCGGTCAGGTTTTGGCACACCATGGAAGCATGTCGAAAGAGAGACGGCTCGATGCGGAGAATAAGCTGAAGACCGGCTCCCTGAAAGCTCTTGTCGCAACCGCCTCCATGGAACTGGGCATCGATGTTGGGGCCATCGACCTGGTGTGCCAGATCGGCGCACCGCATTCCATAGCAACATTCCTCCAGAGGGTAGGCCGTTCGGGACATAGCGTCACTAAAACTCCAAAAGGTATCGTTTTCCCGCTCACGCTCGACGAACTGGTGGATTGCGTAGCCATAATCGATGCTGTCCGCCGGGGCGAACTGGACAGGATCATCATTCCTGAAAAACCATTGGATGTGCTGGCCCAGCAGATCGTCGCCGAAACAGCCGCCAGGGAATATACAGAAGATGAACTTTTTTCATTGGTTACCAGAGCTTACCCGTACCAGAGTCTCTCCAGAAAGGAATTTGATGAAGTCGTCAGCATGATGTCGGAGGGTTATACAAGCCGTAAAGGCAGGCGGGGCGCTTACCTTTATCACGACAGGATCAACCGGAGGATCAGAGCCCGCAAGGGCGCCCGTCTTACAGCTACGTTGTCGGGAGGGGCTATCCCCGACAATTTTGAATTCGATGTGGTGCTGGAACCCGAGAATATCTTCCTCGGCACTGTGAATGAGGACTTTGCCATGGAAAGTATTGCCGGCGATGTTTTCCAGCTGGGAAACAATTCCTGGAAAATAATCAGGATCGAGAGCGGAAAAGTACGGGTAGCAGATGCTGCAGGCCAGCCCCCGAATATCCCTTTCTGGATCGGTGAAGCGCCCGGCAGAACGAAGGAACTTTCAGAGGCGGTTTCCAGGCTCAGGGAAGAAGTTGCGGAAAAAACAGAACAAAGAGATGAGACAATCGGCTGGCTGGTCAGTGAAAAGGGAGTGTCGGCCGCTGTGGCTGAACAACTGGTTGATTATTTAACTGCCGCCGCGGCTGCTCTGAACGCTATGCCTTCGCAGGAAGTGATCGTGATGGAACGTTTCTTCGATGAGGCCGGCGATATGCACCTGGTGATACATTCTCCTTTCGGCAGCCGGCTAAACAAGGCATGGGGACTGGCTTTACGCAAGCGATTTTGCCGGAAGTTCAACTTTGAACTGCAGGCGGCAGCCAACGATAATGCCATTATTCTGTCTTTAGGTCCCACCCACAGCTTCCCGCTGGAAGAGGTATTCAACTACCTTAGCCCGGCGACAGTGAGGGGCATATTGATACAGGCGATACTCGATGCGCCCGTATTCGGCGTCCGCTGGCGCTGGAACGCTTCACGCGCACTGGCAGTGACCAGGCGCAGCGCAGGTAAAAAAGTCCCGGCACAGCTCCAGCGCATGCAGGCCGAAGACCTGGTCGCCCAGGTATTTCCAGACCAGCTGGCCTGCCTCGAAAATATTGCCGGTGACCGTGAAATACCGGATCATCCACTGGTAAACCAGACAATACATGATTGCCTGTACGAAGCCATGGATATCGAAGGACTTGAAACCCTGCTTCGGAAAATAAAAAGTAAAAAGGTAAGGTTGTTGGCACGGGATCTGAAAGAACCCTCTCCCCTTGCCCATGAGATAATTACCGCCAGACCCTACGCTTTCCTTGATGGCGCACCATTTGAAGAACGGCGGACGCTGGCTGTAAGGAGCAGGCGCTGGCTGTCTCCTGCCGAAGCCGGAGATATCGGCAAGCTGGACCCGCAGGCTATCGATGCCGTAAAAGAAGAAGCGTGGCCTAAAATGGAAAATGCCGAAGAGTTGCATGATGCCCTTCTCCTATCCGGTTTTCTCACCAGGAAAGAAGCTGCAGGAAAGAACCGTGAAGCATTTTTTGAAGAACTGGTAAGTGAAAGCCGTGCAACAAAGCTTGTCCTGAATGCTTCCGGATCGCTGCTGATAGCAGCTGAAAACCTTCCTTTGTTCAAGAAAGTTTACCCGGAGAAAAAGATCCAGCCGGAGATCGTTATTCCCCAAAGACTGTACAAAGAGCTTTCTCCCGAAAAGGATCCCCTGACGGAAATAATCCGAGGAAGGCTTGAAATTACAGGGCCGGTAACCGCAGAAGGCCTTGGCAATACGATGCACCTGCCGGTCGAAGCCATTAACCAGGCGCTTTACCGGCTGGAAAACGAAGGATTTGTAATCAGGGGAAATTTTAGCGGCACCAATGGGACGGAATGGTGTGAACGTCGTTTGCTTGCCCGTATCCATCGCTATACGATCAAAAAACTACGCAGTGAGATCCAGCCTGTTTCTGCAGCGGATTATATGCGGTTTTTGTTCTCGTGGCACCAGGCGGATCCGGGCAGCCAGGCAGAGGGGCCGGTTGCCCTTGAGCATATCCTTCAGAAGCTGGAAGGTTTTGAGGCGCCGGCTGCTGCCTGGGAAGGAGATATCTTACCTGCGCGTGTCACTGATTACGATTACCAGTGGCTCGATAACCTTTGTGTTGCAGGGAAAATCAGCTGGGGCCGTTTCCGGTCTTCCGTTCCCTCAACACCTGTTAAGAACACGCCAATCTCTTTTGTCAGCAGAAGGCACCTCGATGCCTGGAAGAAAAAGCAATCGTCTGTTGTCGATTCTATAATCAGTGCACTTTCTCCGAAGGCAAAGCAGGTGTTTGAAGTTTTGCTTTCGCAGGGGGCGCTGTTCTTTGAAGATATCATCAACAAAACACGGCTTTTTCAATCGCAGGCAGAAGATGTTCTCGGGGAGTTGATAAGTGCAGGGCTCGTGACATCTGATTCTTTCACCGGGTTACGGGCATTGCTGGTCCCTGATAAATACAAAACCACAGCAGGCAGCAGACGTAATGCCGGACTTTTCTCCATGACTTATGCCGGGCGATGGTCCCTGATTGCAAGCATGCCGGAAAATTACATCCACGATTCCCAGGAAGAAATTCAAACCATCGCCCACGCGCTTTTACGACGCTATGGCATACTATTCAGGAAACTGTCTGAAAAAGAGGATCTTGCCCCACCATGGCGTGAACTTGTCAGGGTGCTTCGACTGCTGGAGTTGCAGGGACAGATCAGGGGAGGACGTTTCATTGAAGGGGTTTGGGGAGAACAATATGCCCTTCCTGAGGCAATCACCGAATTACGGCAAATCAAAAAAAAGGAAAAAACCGGGACCTTGATCTCAATAAGTGCGGCCGACCCGCTGAACCTCACTGGCGTACTCACTCCCGGCAAACGCATTACCGGCTACTCCGGTAACCGGATCCTTTACCGCGATGGCATTCCGGTCGCTTTCCGGGAAGCTAAGGAAATCCGTTTCCCGGTGGAGCCGGAACAAAGGGAAAAATGGGATCTCCAGACAAAGCTTGTCAGGCGTGCCATTTCTCCCCGTCTTAGAAAGTACCTGGGGAAGGAAGCTTAATGCCATGGAAAAAATAATTTGACTTTGCTATTTTGCCGGTGTAATTTTGTTAAATAAATTATTGATTTATTTAAACGTAATTAAATCCGGAATCATGAAAAAGACTGTTCTTTTGACGCTGATTATTGTCTTCGTGATCAGCGGCTGCACAAAAAATAACCGGTCACCGATTATTGGTGCATGGAAAAATGTTTACGGCATATCGATCACTAAAGACACAACTATTAAACTCCCTCCGTTTAAGGATCATTATATTAAGATGATCGGTGACAAACATTTCACTACAATATGGCAGGATACATCCCTGAATAAAGAAGATTACTGGAGGTCAGGATTCAATGGCGGCACCTACACTTTTGTAAATGGGATCTACACAGAAAACCTGTCATATTTCAGCAGTACCGGCAGTATTGGCAAACAATTTTCATTCAGGACGGAATTCAAGGATGACACATTGATACTGACTTTTATTCCGGAAGATCCAAATAATACAGACAGGTATATCGAAAAGATGGTCAGGCTGGAATAGGATAATAAGCTGTTAAACTGAGTATCTTTGTGTTAAATATAAGGATATGAATTTCCAGCTACATCCATGGCATGGAGTGCCCTGCGGTAAGGATGCTCCTTCCGTTGTTAACAGCATAATTGAAATCCCGAAAGGTTCGCAAGGAAAATACGAGCTCGATAAGCATTCGGGACTGCTCATACTCGACAGGGTCCTGTTTTCGTCAGTCCATTATCCCGCCAATTACGGCTTTATCCCGCAAACTTATGCAGATGACCACGATCCCCTGGATATACTGGTATTCTGTTCGTTGGATCTCTTCCCGCTGAGCATAGTCGAATCGAAGGTAATAGGAGTCATGGAGATGATAGACGGCACGGAAAGGGACGAAAAGATTATTGCAGTCGCAAAAAACGATATGTCTGTGCATCATATAAATGAATTGTCAGAGCTCCCGCCGCATGCACTGGTCGAGCTGCAAAGGTTTTTCGAGGACTATAAAAAACTCGAACACAAGGACGTCACGGTTGAGAAATTCATGAGTAAGGACAGGGCCTTCAGTATTATCTCAGAGAGCATGCAGAGATATGACCAGAACAGGGAGGCGCTGATGGGTGGAGTTTGAAAGGAAGACGAAAGTCGTAAGACCGAGTTCAAAATAATGTTAATCCTTTTCTTCAGGATTCTTGAGGATGCAGTCTTTGACCATATCCAGGCTCGACTCATTTTCTGCAAGGACCACAAGCATATCGCCTTTTTCAATTACCGTCGATCCTTCGGGTATCAAATATTTCCCATCACGCTTGATAATGGCAATCCTTGCAGTTGAGGGGAAGCCGATATCGACAATCTTCTTCCCTATTGCCGGGCAATCGGGCTTGAGAACTATTTCCTTAAGCTTTGTTTTTGTCGTACGGGAGAGTTCTATATCAGCAGGCTCAAGTTCCGTGCCTGTTGCAGAGACATGAAATAATTTTGCAAAGAATCCCAGTGTTGTTCCCTGGATGAGGACTGAGGTAAGTGATATGAAAAATACGATATTGAATATCATGCCTGATCCCTCCACCCCGGCCAGCAACGGATATGTGGCAAAGACGATCGGCACCGCTCCCCTTAAGCCAACCCATGAGATGAAAGCCATGTCGCTCATCTTCACTCTGAAGAAACTCAATGTTGCAAAGACACTGACAGGCCTTGCCACAATAATCAGAAAAACCGATACGAGCAAGCCTGTTGAAATAACGGGAATGATGTGGCTCGGAAAGACAAGCAGTCCAAGGGTCAGGAACAGAATTATCTGCATCAGCCATGCAAGACCGTCAAAAACCTGCATTATGGTTTTCTTATGAATCAGGTTCTGGTTTCCAAGGTAAACGGCAGCAACATAAACAGCAAGGAAAGCATTGCCACCAAGGAAATCCGTGAGTGATGAAGTGAAGAACATCAGTGCAATTACAAGTACGGGATAAAGTCCCTCAAAATCGAGTTTTATCCTGTTGACCAGCTCCTTCCCGAGCTTGCCAAAAACAAGTCCGAAGCCTGCTCCCATTATCATCTGTTTCAGGAACAGGGGGAATATGCTCAATGCAGTTTGATCCTGATTCATTATAAGCGTTGTGAACGCTATCGTGAGGAAATAGGCCATAGGATCGTTACTCCCGCTTTCAAGCTCGAGGGTCGCGGGTATTCCTTTCCTGAGCCTGATGTTCTTTGAACGGAGTATCGAAAAAACTGCTGCGGCATCGGTGGAAGAAACAATGGAACCCAGGAGTAATCCTTCGAGAATTGAAAGATCAGTCACGGCCCAGACGAATAATCCTACCAGCAGAGCTGTGATGAAGACGCCTGCAGTAGAAAGGGTAATGCCATGCCACAGCACAGGCCTTATCACTTCACGCCGTGTCTCGAGGCCACCTGAGAACAGGATGAAATTCAGGGCAATGAAGCCTATGAACCTTGCAACCGCCGGGTTGTTGAACTGGATCTTACCGATACCTTCTGATCCTGCAAGCATGCCTGTGACCACGAATAACATAATGACCGGAACACCGAACCTGTAAGAGGTTTTCCCGGCAATGATGCTGATTATCAGCAACACAGAGCCAATAAGGACTATGTTTTCGAGAGTAATCTTCACAAAAGATGGTTTACCAGGGAATTTACAAAGAGAAACAAAATTAACCCTCAGGTGTTTGCCTCACTTGCACTAAATAATGCGTCAGATAGCTTTTCCTCCTCTCTCGCCTGTACGTATCCTGATACATTCTTCAAGCGGGGTTATGAAGATTTTCCCGTCACCCACTTTCCCGCCGTTGGTTCTTGCAGCTTTCAGAATTGTATCCACCGTGATGTTCACGAATTCATCGTTGACTGCAATGTCGATCTTGACTTTAGGTATAAGATCCGGAACAATCACCTGTCCCCTGTACATTTCTTCGATCCTCTGCTGACCATGACCTGACACACGGCTTACTGTGATCCTGTATATCTCAGCTTCAAGCAGTGCTTCACGCACCTTGTCGAGCTGGACTTCCCTGATAATAGCGGTAACTAGCTTCATATTGTATTATTGAGGATTGAGCATTCCATAACCACGTTCACCATGATAGGCCCGGTCGAGACCGGCCATCTCTTCTGATTCTGAAGATTTGAATTTCACAATTTTGTTAAGGCTCCATATAATAAGCAAGGTCATAAGTGCGGCATAACTAACTGCTATAATAACGGCAAGTGCCTGGATGCCAAGTTGTTTCAGAATATTCCAGCTTCCTGATACAGCAAGAGCTTCGTTCCACCATTCACGCCTGATGAAAAATGTCAGAAGCAAAGCTCCTGTTATTCCGCCGATGCCATGTATGCCAAAAGCATCGAGGCTGTCATCATAACCGAGCCTGTTCTTCAGCTGTATAGCCATATAGCAAATGATCGATGCAGCAAGGCCGAGTACCATTGCACCGTAAGGCTGAACTACACCAGCTGCAGGAGTTACCGCAACCAGCCCGGCTAATATCCCGCTGGCAAAACCGAGTGAAGTGGATTTGCCCTGGTGAAAGCTCTCGATCAGCACCCAGGTGAGCGCTCCAGTAGCAGCAGCAACCTGCGTGGCAGTAAGAGCCTGTGCCGTACTCAGACCTGATGAAACACTGCTGCCCGCATTGAACCCGAACCATCCTACCCAGAGAAGCCCTGCCCCCAGCATCGTAATTACCAGGTTGTTGGGACGTATTACCTGGTAAGGATATCCTCTTCTCGCGCCAAGGAAAAGAACAGCCATCAGGCCGCTTACGCCGGCTGAAATGTGAACAACTGTCCCTCCTGCAAAATCTATGGCACCTTTAGCGCCAAGATTGTAGATAAAACCATCAGAAGCCCATACCCAATGGCAGAGGGGATTGTAAACCAGTATGCTCCATAAAGCAATAAAAAAGCAATATGCCCTGAAAGATATCCTTTCGGCAAAAGCGCCTGCTATGATCGCCGGGGTTATGATGGCAAACTTTCCCTGGAACATGGAATATACATATTCCGGTATCCCGGCCTGCATAATTTTGTTGTCAATACCATTCAGGAATAAATAATCCTTTTTCCATCCGAACCAGCCTCCCAGTACACCGTCGCCGAAGCACATGCTGTAACCCACGGCGACCCAGATCACTGTTATGATCCCCATCGAAACAAAGCTGTGCATAATTGTTCCAAGCACATTTTTGGACCTTACAAGCCCGCCGTAAAACATCGCCAGCCCGGGAATCATCAGCAGCACCAGGGCTGTGGAAGTCAGCATCCATGAAGTTGCGCCTGAATCAACTGCAATCCCATCAGCTGCAAATAGTCCTGCCGGAAAAAAGATCAATATTGCCAGCGCAAGAAGCTTTTTCATAAGTTCAAATTTTTTATAAATATACGTATTTAGTAGGGGTATTGTTCATTATTATCACTTATTTTTAATTATTACCCCCTATTTTAATAGGACTCTTATTCGATTTTTATGTATATTTATAAGATATACCCCCGTTCCGTTAGGGCAGACATTTGTTTTTCATTATCTGAATTTCCTTAATTTTGATAAAATGATTCTATGGAACGATTACTGCTGACGATTTTTGCAACGCTCTGCATTTGCGGGTGCACCTCAAGGAACATAAACCTGCATTCGCCTGACAATAAAATCAGATTCGAGGTCAGGCCCGGTGGACTCAAAGGGGAGAATTCAGTTGCATCCTTCACGCTTAGCTCTGAAGGCAGGACATTGCTTCGCCCCTCCTCAATATTTATCAGGATGGGAGGCTCAGAATTAAATTCAAAGGTGAACCTGATAAGAATTGATACCAGGCGTGTACGGAGCAGCTGGACAAACCGTTTCGGCGAAAAGAAGGATGTTCCGGATAATTACAATGAACTGACTTTGTATCTCAGATGCGACAGCCTGAATATAGATCTTGTCTGCAGGGCATATAACGAAGGAGTTGCAATCGCCTATGAAATCCCGGAACAAAACGAGATTGATAAAGCTATAATCAGCCAGGAGAATATAATTTTCAGGTTCCCCGGCAATCATATGTCCTGGTCTGCACCACGCGCCCAGGCCGCTTACCGGCATGTTTCACTTGACAAAATTGACAAAGGCTGTGAAAGGCCGCTTTTAATAGAATCAGACAGCTCTGGCGTGCTTGCACTTACGGAGGCAAGCCTTGTTGATTATCCAAGAATGAAATTCGATCCGGATTCTTCAGGCGGCTATTCGATAAAAAGCAGGCTGGACGGTCCCGCAGAAAAGACACTTCCATTCCGTTCTCCCTGGAGAGTAATGATGACCGGGAGAAATCCCGGGGATCTCCTTGAGAAGAATTACCTCATATTGAATCTGAACGATTCATCAGCAATTCAGGATGAATCATGGATAAAGCCCGGAAAGGTTATACGCGAAGTGACCCTCACAACTGAAGGAGCGATATCCGCCGTGGATTTTGCATCAGCTTACGGATTGCAGTATGTGGAATTCGATGCAGGCTGGTACGGGCCTGAGAACGATGAAAAGTCCGATGCAGGGTCGGTCAATGTGGATCCGGCAAGATCAAAGGGGCCGCTCGACCTGAAGAAGGTGATTGGCTATGCTTCAACGAAAAATATTGGGATCCTCCTCTATGTTAACAGGAAAGCGCTTGAAAAACAGATCGACTCGCTTTTGCCTCTGTACGACTCCTGGGGAGTGAAAGGAATCAAATTTGGTTTTGTCCGGGTAGGCAGCCAGCAGGCTACATCATGGCTACATGAATCGGTAAAAAAAGCTGCTGAATATAATATGATAGTGGATGTGCATGATGAATACAGGCCGACAGGCTTTTCCAGAACCTGGCCGAATTTTCTAACCCAGGAAGGGATCAGGGGGGACGAGGAAAGCCCTTCAAATTCCCACACTCTTACTACCATGTTCACCAGGATGCTGGCAGGCGCCGGCGACAATACTGTCTGCTATTATAACGACCGTGTGGAAAAGAAGATGGGCTCCCATGCATCGCAGCTGGCAAAAGCAGTGTGCATATTCAGCCCGTTGCAATTCCTCTATTGGTATGACAGGCCATCAAATATCGGAAACGAGCCTGAGCTCGAATTCTTTGCGCATGTCCCGACAGTATGGGACGAAACGAAAGTGCTTCAGGCAAAACCAGGAGAATGTGGTATCATAGCCAGGAAGAAAGGTGATGAATGGTTTATCGGGGGGATCAACGGCGAAGCTCCACAGTCTGTCGATCTGCAATTCGGCTTTCTCGATAACGGAAAGAAGTATATTGCAAAGTTCTATACAGATGATCCGGCTGTTGACACCAGGACACACGTAAGGACAGACAGCCTGCAGGTAGATAATACCTTCACTTACAGATTAAGTTTCAATGCAAACAATGGTTTTGCGATACACGTGAAACCCCGGGGTAATTAACCTTAGTGTCCTTCGTGTAAACCTTTGTGCCCTTTGTGGTAATTTCAAAAGCATTAATTCCGTGGATGGATTTACTCATATTTCAGCGACCTCGCGGGATTCACCCTTGCAGCCTTGATTATCCGATAGCTTACAGTCAGAATGGCTATCGACAGCGCAATTATAAATCCGGCTGCAAAGCTCAGGATACCGAGACTTATCCTGTAATAAAAATTCTCCAGCCATTTACCTGCAAGGAAATAAATGACCGGCATGGCTATAACTGAAGAGATCAGCACCAGCAGTATTGTTTCCCTGGAAATCTGAAAATATACTCCCGCAATGGAGGAACCCATGGCTTTCCTTACACCTATTTCCTTTGTCTTCTGTTCCACTGTAAAGGATGTCAGGCCGAAGAGTCCGAGCGCAGCGACAAAAATTGCAAGAATAGAAAAGATCATTGCCAGGCTGGCGTTCTGTTTTTCCTGCCTGTACATTCTTTCGAAATCTTCATCGAGAAAATAATACTGAAGGGGGCCGCCTGAAGAGTATTCCTTCCAGACCTTCTCTATTTCATTGATCGCAGCTGAATAATTTCCTGCGGAAAGCCTGACTGAAATATAACCCCAGTAATTGCGTTCACCCTGGAGCAGCAGTATGTAGGGCTGAATCGGGTTTCTGAGGGATTCATAATTGAAGTTCTTAACAACACCAATTACCGGATATGGTAAGCTGCCATCTTCATCCGGTCTCAGTATCCTTGTATGATCAGGATCGGTTATGCCGAAATTCCTGATGGCGCTTTCATTAACGATGCACGCCTGCCTGTCGGTTGTGAATGATTCACTGAATTGCCTTCCCGATACCAGCTTCATACCATAAGTTTCCAGGAAATCATAGTCGACCCAGCTGGTGGTCATCAGGTATGTCTCTTCCTTCCTGCCTTCAATGAGATAACCGTTGTTGTTATTCGTACGTCCTGGAATTGCCGTGGAGCTTGCAATATTAATTACCCCGGGGATCATCTTAACCCTTTCCTTGAAGGACTTCATTTTTTGTCCGACAACATGTGCTCTCTCGATTACCATTAACTGTTCTTTGTCAAAGCCCGTATCCTTGTTAAGCATATACCTGATCTGCCTGGCCATGACAAGAGTACCGACAATGAGAAGGATCGACACTGCAAACTGGAAGATGACAAGCACTCGTCGCAGCCTTCCGTTGCTCAAACTGCTTGCGGAGCTTCCCTTGAGCACTTCATAAGGGTTGAACGATGACAGGAAGAATGCAGGATAGCTTCCTGACAGGATAGCGACCAGAACTGTAAACAGGAGAAGCACAGGAACCGTGTACCAGGCAGAGAACAGATCTATTTCGAGCCTTGTACCCAGGAGGTTGTTGAAATAAGGCAGGCTCAGCTTTACTATGGCAACTGCAAAAGTCATCGCAATGAAAGCCAGGATAAAAGATTCGGCAAGGAATTGTGTGATCAGCATGCCGCGCGTGGAACCACCCACTTTTTTTATACCTACTTCCCTGGCTCTTCGTGATGCCTGTGCAGTGGCAAGGTTCATGAAATTAATGGCAGCAATAATTACAATCAGGACGGCGATGCTGCCAAAAATTACCAGGTACTTCGGGTCGACCGGGGGTTTGAATCCTCCCTGCACCGTATTATCGAGATGGATGTCGTTCAGGTTCTGCAGATAATACCTGTACTTATTGCCACCCTTAAGAAAATCTTCGATTGATGCCCCGGTATATTTTTGTATTTCAGGCCCGCAATATTTTACTACGAGGTCCCTGAATTTAGCATCGACAGTGGTGTAGTCCGAATTGGGCCTCAGCAGCAGGTATGTGCTGAAGCTGTTGTTCATCCACTGAGGTTCCCTCGATCGGGGATTGGTCATAAAAGAGATGATCATGCTTGCATTGAAATGCGAATTCGGCGGAACATCTTTCATGACACCCGAAACAACAAACCTGGTGGTATCCGAACCGATCTTTATAAGCCTGTCAATCGGATTTTGATCGCCGAAATATCTTTTAGCCGCGGTTTCGGACATCACGACTTTATGAGGAGCATTTAAAAGAGCCGACGGATCTCCCTTTATCACAGGTATCGTAAAAAAGTTGAAGAAAGAGGAATCAGCCTCCATTATATCGTTATCAGTAAAGAACTGCTGTTCATATTCAACAATTGTCGGCCCGACATCATTCATCCGGAGGAAATCTTCCACTTCCGGGAACTCATTTGGGAGTGTCGGGCCCATGATTGCAGGAGTTGATGATGCGATAATCTCCTGTTCCCCGAGCTTCCCGTTCAGAATAACCCGGAAGATCCTGTCTTTTTTCAGGTTGAACCTGTCATAGCCTGACTCATTTACCACATAAAGAGTAATGAGAAGACTGCATGCCATACCAATAGCCAGGCCAAGTACATTTATAATAATATATGCATGCTGCCTTTTAAAAGATCTCAGGCTGTATTTCAGAATTCCATTTATCATTTTTCGGCGGATAGATATATATCTAACAGACTCTCAAGAAATAGAAACTGCTGCATCTGACCCGCTATTTTTCACCTGTCATTAAAAAATCAGAATAAAAATTTTTGAATTCATAAATTTTAATTTATATTTGACTGCATGGTTAAACTTATTGGTTATACTATTTGTTTAAACTGTATAGTTAATATGTTATGGTGGAAAGAGAGAAACAAACTGAAGAAAAGATCTTCGAAGCTGCAACAGAAGTCTTCGAGGAGAAAGGCCTCGCGGGTGCAAGGATGCAGCACATAGCGGACCGCGCAGGTATAAACAAAGCCCTGCTTCATTATTATTTCAGGACCAAGGATCACCTGTTCGAAGCCGTGTTCACCGCTCTCGCAAAAAGGGTTTTTTCAAAATTCACTCCGATCTTTGACAGGGAGATGTCAATTGAAGATAAAATAAGGTTTTTCTTCAGGGAGCATATCGAATTCCTCAGAAAAAACCCGAGGCTTCCGGGATTCATCCTGAACGAGATCAATCATAATCCTGAAAGGATCAGCAAGCTCATCAGCCAGTTCGATATCAAAAGTATCTGGAAACAGCTGATGGAACAGCACAGGGACGAGCTTCACATGTACAATATAACCGAAGATAATCTACCTCAGCTCCTTACATCCATAGTGTCTTTGAGCGTATTCCCCTTTGCGGCAAAAGGCATTTTTGAGGCACTGCTGGGTGAGCTCGGCACTGATTTCGATTCTTATGTTGAAGAGCGGAAGCAGTATGCGGCTGAGTTTGTAATAAGATCCATCAGGAAGTGACCAGAGTGCCTGGAGTTGTGAGAATTCACACATCCCCATTTGGGGAGGCAGGGAAGGGCAAAAGAAGTGACTAAAGTGACTGAAGTTGTTAAAGAAGTAATGAGTATGAGAAAGTTATTGATCGTGTATATTTTGACATATTCCTGCACACTGATTAATGCACAGGAAATAATAACGTTGAAGCAATGCTACGATGCAGCATATTCGGCATCTTCTCTTGCCAGGGAAAAAGGAGCTTATTCCGAAATATCGTCAATAAAGCAGCAAAACATTTCAAAAGGGTGGCTGCCTTCCCTCGACCTGAATGGAAGCGCATTTTATAATTCTGATGTTGTCGATCTCAGCGTTGCCCTGGGCAATCTGCCGGTACCGGGTATTGCAGGTGCGATCAGGCCCATGCCCCACGATCAGTACAAAATAACTCTCGACATCAACCAGGTCATTTTCGACGGAGGTGCGGTGCGGGGCGCCAGGGGAATGGAACAGGCTGAACAAAGGGTGAATGAAAAACAGACTGAGACCGACCTGTATAAATTAAAGTCGCAGGTAAACACTTATTACTTCACGATAATGCTTCTGAGGAGACAAAAGGAGCTTGTAAGCATTTATCATGAGCTGCTGGACAAGAGGATGCGATCTGTCCGGTCAGCCATCGAAAACGGTGTTCTCCTGAGATCTGATGCCGATGTGCTCCAGTCAGAGCTAATAAACCTTGACCAGCAGTTATCCGAAAACGATATTAAAACAAGCTCGCTCATTACCGTACTTTCCAGCCTTACCGGGTTGAAAATAGATAGCTCTTCACAATTTGAGACACCGGTTTCAGCAGGAGCAGATTCTGCAGGACTGAACAGGCCGGAACTGGAGCTTCTGGATATGAGAAGGGAACAACTGTCTGCAGGAGAAGCGCTGGTCAGTAGCAAAAGAATGCCCAAAGCATTCGGTTTCGCAACTCTTGGTTATGGAAATCCCCCGGGCAGCAACTTTTTCATGGATCAGTTCGATACCTATTATATTATAGGAGCAGGTGTGAAATGGAACATTTTCGACTGGAACAGGGCCAAAAATGAAAAGCAGGTGATCACGCTCCAGAAAGGTATCATTGACGGCAGGAAAGCTGATCTCACCGATAACCTCAACAGGCAGATTGAAATGAAGAAGTCTGAGATAGTGACCCTGGAAAAGCTTGTCATATCGGACAGCGCCCTGGTGCAGGTCAGGAAAAGGATCACCGCATCAGCTGAATCGCAGCATCTCAACGGAACCATAACAGCTACTGAATATCTGAATATTCTCAATAATGAAAAACAAGCTCTTATTAACTCCGAAATTCACCGGATCAACCTTGCACTGGCAAGGGTCGAGCTCCTTAACATCACCGGAAAAGAACCTGAATAGAAATTTCATAATTACCTGTCATGAAGAAAGATATATTATTAATTACATCATTACTTTTTATTGCAGGCTGCAGGGATAAAGCGCCGCAAGCAGATGCCTTTGGAAATTTTGAAGCAACTGAAGTTACAGTCTCCGCCGAAACAAATGGACGCATCCTCACCTTTGATGCAAATGAGGGTTCGGAAGTAAAGAAAGGGGATGTGCTCGCCGTCATTGACACAACACTGTTCGGGCTTCAGAATGCAGAGACAGATGCTGCAGTTAAAGGTATACGCACAAAGCTTTCTGCCATTGATGCTCAGAATGCAATATTGAATCAGCAGCTCGAAAACCTGGATGTGAACATAAGGCGCACCCGGAATCTGCTGAAGGATGATGCTGCCACACAAAAGCAGCTGGACGATCTTACCGGTCAGGCTTCAGTGATTGAAAAACAGGTTGCCGCCAACAATATCCAGAAATCTTCAGTTGCTGCAGAACTGCAGGTCTATGCATCGAAGAAAGCCACTTTGGCTGAACAGATAAACAGGTGCACTGTCAGAAGTCCGCTTGATGGCACAATACTTCAAAAGTATTCCGAAGCAGGGGAGATTACTGCTGCAGGAAAACCATTGGTGCGTATTGCGGACCTCTCTTTAATGAAACTCAAAGTTTATGTCAGCGGCGCCCAGATTGCTGAAATAAAAACCGGCCGCGAATGCACTGTACGGGTCGACAATGGCGAAAAGGGGTACAGCACATTCAAAGGCAGGGTGACCTATATATCGGGCAAGGCAGAGTTTACTCCCAAGATCATCCAGACAAAGGAAGAAAGGGTGACCCTCGTGTACCCTGTCACAATTGAAGTTGAAAATGACGGCACAATGAAATCCGGGATGCCCGGGGAAGCAATATTCTGATGAAAGACGCAGTTGAAGCAGACGGCATAACCAGGAAATTCGGCGACATTACAGCGCTGGATGATATCTCATTCAGGACAGCCCCGGGAGAGATATTCGGATTCATCGGTCCTGACGGCGCCGGGAAAACAACCCTGTTCAGGATCATCACTACCCTGCTTCTCCCTGATAAAGGCAAAATAAAAGTACTTGGCACGGATGCATCTGAAGGGTTCAGGGAATTAAGAAAAAAAATCGGTTACATGCCCGGAAGGTTCAGCCTTTACCAGGACCTCACCGTTGAGGAGAATCTGAATTTCTATGCAACCGTTTTCGGTACTACAGTAAATGAGAATTATGACCTTATCTCAAACATATATTCTCATATAGAGCCTTTTAAGAACCGGCTTGCAGGGAAGCTCTCGGGAGGCATGAAGCAGAAGCTGGCGCTGTCGTGTGCGCTGATCCATAAACCTGAATTGCTGGTCCTGGATGAGCCTACGACCGGAGTCGATGCCGTCTCAAGATCCGAGTTCTGGGATATGCTTTCGAGGTTGAGAAATTACAACATAACAGTGATGGTTTCAACTCCTTACATGGATGAGGCAATGAGATGCGACCGGGTGGCCCTTATTCAGAAAGGAAGGATACTGTCGGTCGATACTCCGGAAAGAATCATGAATGGTTTTACGAAGAATCTTTTCATTGTAAAGTCCGCGGAGAAGTACAGGCTTCTTACCGCACTTCGGGATTACCCGGACGTGCTGACAGCCTATCCCTTCGGAGATTCGGTGCATGTGACGTTCAGGGATGATAAGCAGGATGAAGATCTGTATGGATATCTTAGCTCCAAAGGACTGAACGATGTTTGGATTGAAGAAGGACATGCAGGCATTGAGGATAGATTCCTTGAATTGATGGAGAAATGAAAAAACCCCTGAATCCCCCGAGGGGGACCTTGGCTTTGCGCGCCCCCCTGGGGGTCAGGGGTGGAGAGAAAAGAAAAGAACTATGAATAATAAACCCGTTATATCAGTAAAGAATCTGTACAAGAAGTTCGGGAGCTTCGTCGCGAATGATGACCTGAACTTTGAGGTCTATCCCGGTGAGATCTTCGGGTTCCTTGGTGCAAACGGAGCAGGGAAAACGACGGCAATCAGGATCCTTTCCGGTCTCTCCTCGCCTACTTCAGGGAAAGTGATGGTCGCAGGGTTCGATGTCGGAAAGCAATCGGAGATGGTAAAAAAGAACATCGGGTACATGTGCCAGAAGTTCTCTCTTTATGAGGATCTCACTGTAGCTGAGAATATTACACTTTACGGCGGAATATACGGCCTCAGCCGTCAGCGCATCAGGGAAAGGACAAAAGCCCTTCTTGAAAAGCTGAACTTTCATGAATATGCGGACAGGGTCATTTCATCACTTCCGCTCGGCATGAAGCAAAAGCTTGCATTTTCCGTTGCTTTGATCCATGATCCCAAAATAGTTTTCCTCGATGAGCCGACCGGCGGAGTGGATCCGGTCACAAGAAGACAGTTCTGGGAGATGATATATGAGACTGCTGCAAGAGGCATAACCGTATTTGTTACGACTCACTATATGGATGAAGCAGAATATTGCGACCGGATCTCTATCATGAATGAAGGCAGAATCGTGGCGCTTGACACCCCGGCGAGGCTGAAGGAGCAGTACGGAGTGGGTACAGTAGAGGAAGTGTTCATTTATATAGCAAGGCCTGAAAAGCCGGTAATCGGTATTCGGTAATGTGACAGCAGAAGCAACAAGTAACCAGCAACAAGATTATGAACCGTTTCATCGGCTTTGTGAAAAAGGAGTTCCTGCATATTTTCAGGGATTACCGGACATTGTTCATACTGTTCGGCATACCTGCGGCTGAAATCCTGATTTTCGGATATGTTGTTACAATGGACTTGAAAAACACAGGGCTGGCCGTGCTTGACAACTCCAGGGATGAAATAACCCGGCAGCTCTCAGAGAAACTGTTCTCATCAGGATTCTTCAGCAATACCGGGGATATTCAAAACTACAATGAAATTGATGCAGGGTTCAGGAAAGGCAGAACCAAGGCTGTTGTGGTCTTTCCTGAGAATTTTGGCAGGGACCTGCTCTCCTCGGGCAGGGCTTCACTCATGATCGTTGCAGATGGATCCGAACCGAACACCGCAACACTCGTGACAAGCTATGCCACAGCCATTGTTAATAATTTC
The DNA here is from genome assembly GCA_035299385.1 of Bacteroidales bacterium. Taxonomy (GTDB): domain Bacteria; phylum Bacteroidota; class Bacteroidia; order Bacteroidales; family VadinHA17; genus LD21. Next base: position 84,893 of record DATGWQ010000099.1, read on the forward strand.
ACGGCAGAAATCAATCCTGGATCCGGCATGCGTTTGCTGATCCAGCCTGAAGTGAGGATGTTCTATAACCCCGAGCTCAAAAGCCATTTCATGTTTGTGCCCGGGGTCATCACCCTTGTTCTCATTCTCATCTGTGCACTAATGACCTCAGTGACAATTACAAGGGAAAAGGAATTTGGAACAATGGAGGTGCTGCTTGTCTCACCCCTGAAGCCCATCCAGATAATAGCAGGAAAAGTGATGCCTTACTTTTTCCTCTCACTGATAAACATAGGCGTGATACTGGTACTTTCATGGCTGGTATTCGGACTTCCCGTCAAAGGGAGCCTCATCCTTCTACTTGCCGAAACAATGCTGTATATCCTCATGAGCCTTTCGCTCGGAATACTCATATCCACGGTATCTTCAAACATGCAGCAGGCCATATTCATCTCGCTTATAGGATTAATGCTGCCGACAATATTATTATCGGGATTCATCTTCCCGATAGAGAACATGCCTAAGATCTATGATTACCTCAGCCTGATACTTCCTCCGCGCTACTTCATTGTAATTATAAAGAATATAATGGTTAAGGGAACCGGCATTGCTTATATCTGGAAAGAGACCCTGGTGCTTGCGGCAATGACGGTCATATTTATTGGATTGAGCGTGAAGAAATTTAAGATAAGGCTGGAATGACCTCTCCCTAAATCCCTCCCCCGGGTTGGGAGGGACTTGCGCTTCCCCCTCTCACATCGGGAGAGGGGGACCGAGGGGGAGAGGTCGAAATCCGCAATCCGAAATCGACAATATGAGAACGATATTATTTCTTATCAGGAAAGAGTTCCTGCAGATCTTCAGGAACAAATTCATCTCGAAAGCGATATTTGCAGTACCGCTTATTCAGATGCTGATACTGGTACCGGCAGTTACCTTCGAGATCAGGAATGTGGCCCTCACGGTAATAGACAGGGATCTGACTTCGGAGTCGAGAGGGCTGATCAGCAAGCTGGAAGGTTCATCATTTTTCACAGTTAAGCAGTCGACTTTTTCATGGGATGAAGCATCGGATCTTCTTAACCGGAACAAGACGGATGCCATTATCGAGATACCCGTCGGATTCGGCAGATCAGTTGTGAATGGCGAAACCGGGAAGATCATGGTTTCGGTAAATGCAGTGAATTCATCCAATGCCCAGCTTACATGGGCATACCTGTCCGGGATTGTGCGTGACTATAACAGGGAGCTGATGTCAGGGAAAGCTTCCCTGCAGCCAGGCCAAATGCCTTCAGCCATAGATGTGACAAACAGGTACTGGTACAATGAGTCGCTCAATTACAAATACTACATGCTGCCAGGAATCCTTGTCATACTCGTCACTGCAATAGGTTTTCTTCTCGCGGGTCTTAATATGGTAAGGGAAAAGGAGATCGGCACTATCGAGCAGATAAATGTCACCCCTGTAAGAAAGTACCATTTTATTGCAGCAAAAATGGTTCCCTTTCTTATCATTGGGCTGATCGATCTTGCACTTGGACTGATTATCGGCAGGATAGCTTTCAACATACCTTTTGAGGGAAGCATCCTGACGATGTTTTTATGTGCAACCATTTTCCTGGTCGCAGTCCTTGCACTCGCGCTTTTCATTTCGACTTTCTCTTCAAGCCAGCAGCAATTCATGTTTGTGGCATTTTTCTTTATGATCATCTTCATACTGATGAGCGGGATATTCACACCGTTTGAAAGCATGCCGCGGTGGGCGAGGGAATTTGACCGCATCAACCCGGTTGCTTACCTTATAAAAATAAACCGGATGGTAATGCTGAAAGGTTCGGGGATAAAGGATATAACAAATGAAATCTTATCACTGGCATTCATTGCCGTCTTCTTCACTGCCTTTGCAGTGAGGATATACAGGAAAACCGCATGAAGCTTCAGACCCTGACACCAAGAAGGATTATATCATCTATCTGCCCGTCGTGATGGCGCTTTTCAGAAGGATGATTCATCCAGTCCTCGAGTATTTTCACGTATATCGTTTTCTGCGACATCATATCCTTATCCTGGTTTTCAAGCAGCATTTGCCTGAACCTTGTTTTCATGAATTTCTTTCCATCGGGTCCGCCAAACTGGTCGAGGAATCCATCAGAAAACAGGTACAATGTATCGCCCGGATTAAGCTGAAGTTCATGCAGGGTGAAAGAAGACATCTCGGTGTAAAAACCCACGGGCATACTGTCACCCCTGACCTCGACAAACTGTGGACAGCCATTCTCCTTTTTTATGAGGTACAGAGGATTATTTGCCCCTGAGAAATAAAGTTTCCTGCTTCCGGTGTCGATGGCACAAAGCGAAATATCCATCCCGTCCTTTGCATCTTCCTCGACACCTTTTTGACGAAGTGCACCAATAATATTCTCGCGCAGGGAATTGAGAATGGCATCAGGCCGGGTGACACCGAGCTCGTTTACAATTTTGTTCAGGAAGCTGACGCCGAGCATGCTCATGAATGCGCCCGGCACTCCATGACCGGTGCAGTCAGCAGCAGTGAATACTATCTGGTCATTTTTCTGCGACATCCAGTAGAAATCACCGCTTACGATATCCTTTGGCCGGAGAATGATAAAGTAGTCTGAAAAAATGTTGCTGAGGACCTTATAATCAGGAAGCACCGCCTTCTGGATCCTTTCGGCGTAATAAATGCTGTCCGTAATCTCTTTTTTCTGGGATGTGACCACGTCCCTCTGTCTTGCAATCTCATCTTTTTGCTCGACCACTTCGCGGGTCCTTTCCTGCACAATCTTTTCAAGCTTGATCTTCTCCTCGACAAGTTTTCTTTCCCTTATGCGGAAGAATGCCAGGATGGAAAGAATAATGATGAGTGAAGCTGAAATCATAAATCCTTTCGTCCTGTAAAAAGGAGGCTTTATTACAAAGCTGTATTCAGCGGTATTTCCAACCATCGCGTATTTGTTCCTGGCTTTCACCTTAATAGTGTAATGGCCCGGGGAAAGACTCTGCAGCTGAATTTCCCTCTCGGCGCTGTAAGGTGTCCATTCTTTGCTCTGAGGTTCCAGGAAATAGGAGAACACAAGGTCACCGGGATTGCTGTAAAAGAATCCTGTGACATCGAATGTCACATGATTCTCTTTATGAGAGAGCACAAGAGTCTCAGGCAGGCCGGTCCATTTTCTTGTATTGACCTTCCTGGCCTGCCAGTCCACTTTCTCGAAAAAAAGCCTCACACCTGAAATTGTTGTTTCCGGCAGTCGGGAAGGAACTGTCTCAATGCCGGGATCATACCTCACGAGTCCGTTTTTCGTTCCGAACCAGACAAAACCATTCCTGTCGCGTGCAATGGAATTCTCCATGTTTTCCCCGCCTGCAAAACCATCATCGGGTCCATAATGAACTGCCCTCTTAATCATCAGATTGTCATCGAGGCTGAGCAGGTCGAATCCCTTGTCGGTTCCTGCAATTACAGTCGAGTCGTTAATAAAAAGAAGGGAATTGACATTATTTGAGGAAAGAATCCGGTTTGTCGCGATGTTTGAAACGGGAAGCGAATCTTTCTTGACATCGAAGCGAAAGATGCCTCCTCCGAATGTCCCCATCCAGATATTTCCTGCAGGATCTTCGGCGAGGCAGTAGATCTTTTTATATGTAAGACCGTCTTCCTCAACAAAATCAGTAAGCTGGTCGCCACTGATCCTTGCAAGACCGCCGAGCGTGCCGAGCCAGATGTTCTTCTTTGAATCTTCCAGTATGCACTGAACCTCATTGTTCACCAGGCCGTCATCCTGTGTCATCGAGTAAATCTGGCCTCCCGAGTATTTGGAATAGCCGCCTCCTGAACCGATCCAGAGGTTGTTCCTGCTGTCGGTTAAAAGGAAATTTATTACGGATGAAGGAAGGTCATTATTTAAAGGAAAAGGTGCAACACGTTTGCCGTCGACTATGTTGATGCCATTATTTGTACCGATAAAAAGCCTGCCATCAAACCAGGCCATGCATGTTGCTTTCTGATCATTTAACCCGTTTTCGGTGGATAGCAGGGCTGACCTTGTGATCTTTTCACCATTCTCATCAAAAACTGCCATTCCCTTTTCAGTCCCCACATAGAATTTCCCTGAAGGATCGAAAAAGAGGCTCAGGGCGTTATTGCCCGGAAGATTCTCCTTTTCCGCATATGAAACAAGCTTCCTGTCCCTGAACATTACGGCGCCCTGGTCAAGAGTTGAAAACCATGTATTGCCTTCATTGTCAGCAAGTAAGTTCATGACTCTGTCTGTCGGCAGACCGTTTTCATAGTTCAGGTTCGCTTTTATTTCATCCCCTGAAATGATGATAACCCCATTCTCTTCCGTAGCGAGCCATATTTCATTGTCGGGACGGACGAGGATATCCCAGATCAGAAGAGATGGATAAGTATTATTCAGGAAAGAGGGTTTGATCTGAAACTCGTTCCCGTTCTGGACAACATTGAACAGGCCATTGTTCCGAGTGCCGATCAGGTAGCTGCCATCGGGCAACTCGGCGATTGAAGTGGCGAAATCAGAGGGCAGGATAGGATCCGTTATGTTTTTCAGGGAAATTGAATCTCCGGCAGATACATCGAGAATATTCAGGCCTCCCACCATTCCGAGCCATAGCTTTTTGTCGGGAGCCTCGTAAATATCGAATATGAAATTGGAGCTCAGCCCATTATCTGTGTTGAAGTTTGTCACCCTGATTGAATCCCCGGGAATAATTGCAGCCAGGCCACCGTCGTTTGTTCCTGCCCAGACAATTCCATCAGAGGACTGGATCAGTTTAATCACCGCGGTTCCCCGGAGACCGTTTTCCCTGGTAAGAGTTTTGAAAGCCGTTCCGTCGTAAATTGTGAGGCCGTTATCAGTTCCGAACCAAAGGTTGCCGTCGCGGTCTTCGAGTATCGATCTTATATTATTATCGGTGAGGCCGTTATCTGTATTGAAGGTGGTGAAGCGAAAACCGTCAAACATCGAAACCCCGCCGCCAACTGTTCCCATCCAGATGTACCCTCTTGAGTCCTGGATCATCGTGAATACCGAAGAATGCGGAAGTCCTTCCTGAACTGAATATTTACGATAGAAATATTGCTGAGAAAAGAGATGTTGGCATGAAATAACTACAAAAAGGAAGAGAAAAATGCATCTGAATTTACCCACCCCTGCCCCCTCCAGGGAGGGGAATTTCCTGCGCGAATGCCTGTTCGGTACATCTGGATCACTTTCGCCTTTTGCCTTCATCCTTTCGCCTTATTTTCCTATTGCTTCAGCATAAATATAAACTGCCCTCCTTCATCTCCTGCATTGTGGATAGGGCTGTAAAGAGGCTCCTGGTAGGAATTGTTCACAACGGGGATCTTGAGCGACTCGAAGATCTGTCCTGCATCATAGAATTTCTCTGAATTCTTTGAGAGCGCCTGCAGGAAGTAGTAAGCGAAAATTGAATGGCCTTCCTTCCCCTTATCCATGACAGGTTCGACGCCGCCTGATGTAAGTGCCTTCCTGCTGCTCAGGGAATATACCTTGTTGTAATACTTCGTCGAGTTCTCGTAAGGAATGGTAATGGTTTTTCCCCTGAAGATATCTCCGCTGAAGCAGGCATCGGTAACGAGGAGTGTATGCTTTGATTTAATCCCCGAAAGGAACGCTCTTATGTCTTCGTTCGATATGTACTTCGAAATGGATTTAGCCCCTGCATCTACAGGGACCCAGAAGCCCTTGTCCATGTTCTGGACATATTCCCCGTGGCCTGAATAATAGATAAGGACATTATCGTTCGCCTTGACAGTTTTCATCAGCCATTCGAATTCCGCCAGGATATTGTCGCGTGTCGCCTGCTTGTCATAGAGTGTTTTCATGTACTGGAAATTATACTTCGCCGACAGTACCTGTGCGACACTCTTTGCATCGTTTACCGCATTCCGGAGCATCGGCCATTCGCCAGTATACTGGTCGATGCCTATCACGAGTGCGTAATAATCGCCGACCTGGACCGACTTCATAGCCTGTGCAACATTGAGGCCTTTAAGGGGGTCGTCGCCACCGCGGAACTCGCTGTAATTCTGGGCAAGGGCCTTATCGACTTCCGTTGTCACCGGTTTTTCAAGGGCCACAGTAAGGTTGACATCGTTTACATTTGTAATATCCGCCCCGCTGATATCGAATTTGACAGGTATATCCTGCCCTGTGTAACTCTTGTTTGCAAAGAACTGCAGCGTGATCAGTTGCTGTTCACCGGCTTTCAGCGAATTGACACCTTTGAAATCGACAATTTCGATATTTTCAGGAAGCTTGTAGCTAATGCTGAGCCCATCCGCATCTTTCTTTCCGACATTTGTAACGTTCACTGTCAGGGTGACTGGTTTTCCAACAGCCACCTTGTCGCCCGGCGTGCTGAATTTGTAATCCATTATCAGCACTTTGGAAGCTTCTTTCTGAACTTCGTCGAGGTATTTTATTTCAAGGTTGTCGATTGCAATTGTTGAAAGATCGCCCACCTGGAAACCGATCATATTGCCGAAGAAGGGTTCGAAAGGCATGGAATGAATATATTTTTCATTCAGGAAGAAATAGTATTTATCACCAACCTTCCTGATAGTCAGTTTATTGGCAGCGTACCTGTTGACATTTTCAGAAATTGTGAACGGGATATAATCTGAAAATTTACCGTCATATTTATCAATGCTGAAATGCCCGGCCCCGGTAAGCAGGAAATCGAACTGCCTTGCGGGATTCACCGCTTTACCCCACTGAAGTCCGTAGCCAAGCTCCATCTTACCTTCGATGAATTTAATAAGGGCTTCGATCTGGAAATCCCTTTTCTGATCGATAATTACCGGAAGCAGATCTTCCTTGGACTTCTGGGTTAATGACTGAAAGACGAGCTGTCCGTTTTCGATGGTCTCCGACCAGCTGTTTTCTTCAATGCCAAGGAGCCAGTAATTATTGAATTTTGAGAAGTCGTCACTGAGGATCACCTGGGTCTTCAGGTCCTTGCGAAAAGAATAGATAGCAGGATCTTTCTGCTGTGCTGCGATGACTGATGCAAACAGCATCAAAGACAAAACTGAAAAAAACTTCCTTGATGACATGACAGTATAGGTTAATTCGAATTACCGAAGGAAAGTTATACAATTTTGGGGAAATGGGAATTTTATGCTTAAAATCATATTTTTTCCTTTATGTATGCACAATAAATTGATGCAATGTCATCCTATACATCATAAAAAGTTGCTTATAACCTTAATTTGTCATATTTTTTCCTCTGATTTAACCTGACCTGAAGTGAAAACCGTTATCCGCAAAACTGCTTTGCTGCTGATTGTAATATCCGTTACGATCTTATTTGCAGGCATGAGCAATGTGGCTGCTCAATATTGTTCGCCAACTTCAAATCCTGCGAGCGGGACAAATATAAATAAGGTAGTCCTGGAGGAGATTTCTTATGAACATCTATGGGTCAGCGGCGATCCGGGATACAATGATTATACACAATATTATCAGTGTCTGACCAACCTGAGGCGAGGCCAGTCATATACTATCACACTTACCAGGGGAACATACTATTCCTCTATGCAATATGCTGCCTGGATCGATTACAACAATGATGGCGATTTTACAGATGCGGGCGAGAAGCTCGGTCAATCGGGAACTACATCCACAAGCACCACTGTCCTGATCCCTTTTACAGTTCCGTCGGGAAGCCCGAGCCTGTCAACACGATTAAGGATAAGGTCAACTTACAATATTGCCACTTTGGATCCGTGTGCAAATTACACCTGGGGCGAAACAGAGGATTACCTTATTGGCATAACCGATTTCATAAGAGTCACAACCGGCCTCGACGGAGGTTCAGGTAACCTCTCATTTTTCGATTATGATGCTGATAACGATTATGACCTGGTTGTCCAGGATGAATACTCATCACCTGCACTTTTCTTCTGCTCAAATACATCCGGAGCATACTCCTTTTCTAACTTTCTCAGTACCGCACTGCCTGAACCAGATAATGATAACCTCTCCTTCAATGTCTGCGATCTGAATAATGACAACGCGCCCGATCTGCTTCTGACATATCGTTATATTTCTGGTACTGAATATCCACGAACATTATATTATCAAAAGCAAACCGCATTTACTGAAGTGCCAACCGGGATGGCAAATCTTATGCGCGGCAGTTCCGCCGCCGCCGATTTCAATAACGACGGAAGACAGGATGTGGTGATCTGCGGACAGGATATCAATCATGTTCCGAGGACTTATATTTATAAGAATACACCTTCGGGATTCGTGCTTGTCAACGATAAACTGCATGGAATATACGGTAAAGTGCTTGCAACGGATTACGACAATGACGATGATTATGATATATTCCTCTGCGGAACTGACAATTACGGGAACAAATTTACAACTATCTACAGAAACGATAATAACTGGAATTTCACCAATACACAGATAGATCTTTACAAAACTTCCTGGCCCAATACACAATCAGCATTCGGAGATTTCAACAATGACGGGCTTGCTGATCTTTTTATATATAATAAGGTGTACAGGAATGATGGAAACGGGATTTTTACACCTGTTACCATTGATTGCCCTGATTTCTATTCCTGCAGCAGCTGGAATGATATGGACAATGACGGGTCCCCGGACTTAATAGGTCTGTCCGCTACCGGCATTGTTATTTTAAAATTTAATGGCACAGACACGTTCACAGTCTTTCAGCAGATTTATTCTTTCAAATCCGGATGGGATGTTGGTTGTTCAACAGGGGACTTCAACAATGACAGGAAGCAGGACATAATAATGAATTATTATGATGAGCTGTACCTGTTTAAAAATCTGACTTCAGTAAATAACTCCGCTCCGTCCGCTCCGGCCTCATTAAGATCAGTCGTGGGAAAAGCAGGGTATTATACAGTGACATTTTTATGGGACAACGGCTCTGACGATCACACTCCTCCTGCCGGATTGTCATACAACCTGAGGGTAGGAACAGCACCAGGCAGCAATAACATCATGTCATCCATGAGCAGCCCTGTCTCTCCATACACACTGATGAATCCCGGCATTGGCAATGTTGGATTCAACAAATCATGGACTCTGGGAGATCTCGCCCCGGGAACTTATTACTGGAGTGTTCAGACAATAGACAAGAGTGGTGTTGCATCAGCTTTTTACGCAGATCAGAAATTTATTGTAGAACCACCCTTCACTACAACGGCATTCGATATTGATGGAAGTATTACGTCTGCCGGAGCCGGGGCCGATTTTGACGGCGACAACGATATGGATCTTCTGATCAGGTACGGCGGATTGAATATATATCAGCAGACAGCTCCTCTGAATTATGCCCCTCAACTTGTGGGATATACCTATGAACCTATTGAGATCAGGGACCTTAACAATGATAACCTTCCCGATATAATAGCAAAGCACAACAAAGTCAATCCGCCTGAAACAGTCGATTCCCTGGTACTGTTCATTAATCAGCCCAATCTCAAGTTTAAGCTTGTGGCACTTGATACGGCCACATTTTATTCATCTGCTGCCGGGGATTTTGATAATGATGGTGATATAGATATCCTCGTTCATCATTATGGTTATTATCTATATGAAAATACCGGGCCTCTTCAATATACAAGGATTAAGCTGGAAATCCCCGGGATTCTCGATCAATACCCCACTGTTTCTGCCATCGATATCGATGCGGATAATGATTTGGATTTTGTCATCTCGGGAAGCAAGGGAAATCCATACAATACCTGCCACACTTTTGTTTTCAGAAATAATGGAAATTATGATTTCAGTCTGTCCCAGGAACTTTCTCCCGGGTTGGGTTTCACTACCTTTTCACCAAGAGCTCCCGGTCATATCTCACTTCCGCCGGATATAGTCTGGAATGATTACAACCTGGATGGTTTCCCTGACCTGATGATCACCGGACGCGATAGTTACAATAATGTCAATAATATCATCTATCTCAATGATGGAACCGGCATTTTCAGTATTACTGAGATCAGCCCGCGGCCTACGGATAAATTCAATACGTCATGGATTGATTTTAACAGGGATGGCACAGTAGATATTATAATGCCCAAACTCGGCCTGCAGGTTGATAACAGCATATATCTGAACAATAGTAATTCATCCTATACGCCATTCCCCAACATCCTCGACGATCGTACTGACGCCTGCTATATAGGTGTCACCGATATCGATAAGGACAACGATAAAGATATTGTCCTTACATACAGGGTACTTACCCCACCGGAAAACTACAAGTACAGAACAACAATCCTAAAGAATACATTCAACTTCAATAATTCACCGCCTCAGCCTCCCTCATCTATCGCTGCCAGCATTGACAACTTTATAGTGCATCTCAGCTGGACTCCGGGCACAGACTTCCTTATGGGAAAATCAGGTTTTACGTATAATATATGGGTGGGAACAAGCCCCACCACTGCAGATGTGATCTCACCGATGTCGAATCTTTCCACAGGTTACAGGTTCGTGGAAAAGCTCGGTAATATGGGAACAAATACAACATGGACACTGAAAAACCTTCCCCTTGGAAGGTACTATTGGGGAGTGCAGACGATAGACAACTCTCTCCAGGGAAGTGCCTGGTCAACAATGGGAACCTTTGAGATAACCGCCCTGACGGCTGACTTCAGCAATGACGTT